>JBPYES010000100.1:0-6598 GCA_051984825.1 Jatrophihabitantaceae bacterium | reverse complement strand
GCGCCTCTGCTGAGAGGGGCGTGATCATTCCGACGAGGTCCAACGGAACATCCGCGAACCGGGCCGCCTTCTCCCGGGCGTCGTCGAGCCGCTCGCGCACGACCCGCGCGCACTGCGCGGTGCCATACCGCGGAACCTCGCCGAACCTGGTGTGCCAGAGCACGTGGTCCCAGTGCGGATGCGTCGCGAAGCCGATGGCCACTGCCTCGCCCAGGCCGGCAATCTCGTCAGCCAGCTCGATCAGCTCCTGCCCGTCAATGCCCGGATCGACGAGCAGTACGCCGTTCTCGCCGCGGATCACGACGGCGTTGCTCTGGCAGAACTCGCTCTGGCTTACCAGCACGCCCGCAGCGACCTCGCTCAGCATGAATCGGTCCCGCCTTCGCTATCGCGCGGCAGCCTTCGCCCGTCGCGCCGGCTTCGCGTTCGTCCCCGGCTTCGCGTTCGTCGCCGGCTTCGCCTTTCGCGCCGGCGTCCGGGTAGCCTTCGCGACCGCCGCCGGTTCAGGCACATCGAGCATGTGCCGCAGGAACCGCGCCGTGTGCGATACGTCAACCGCGACGATCTGCTCTGGGGTGCCCTCGGCGACAACCGTGCCGCCTCCCGATCCACCCTCAGGACCGAGGTCGATGATCCAGTCGGCGGTCTTGATCACGTCCAGGTTGTGCTCGATGACAAGCACCGTGTTGCCCTTGTCGACGAGGGAGTGCAGCACGCCGAGCAGCTTGTTGACGTCCTCGAAATGCAGCCCAGTTGTAGGTTCGTCCAGCACGTAGATTGTCCGGCCGGTCTGCCGCTTCTGCAGCTCGGAGGCGAGCTTCACCCGCTGCGCCTCGCCGCCTGACAGCGTCGGTGCCGGTTGACCGAGCCGCACATAACCCAGGCCGACGTCGACCAAGGTGTCGAGGTGCCGGGCGATCTTGCTGATCGGCTTGAAGAAACGCGCGGCCTCCTCGATCGGCATCTCGAGAACTTCGCTGATCGTCTTTCCCTTGTAGTGCACCTCGAGCGTCTCGCGGTTGTAGCGCGCGCCCTTGCACACCTCGCACGGCACATAGACGTCCGGCAGGAAGTTCATCTCGATCTTGATGGTGCCGTCGCCGGCGCAGTTCTCGCAGCGGCCGCCCTTGACGTTGAACGAGAACCGCCCTTGCTGATAGCCGCGGATCTTCGCCTCGGTGGTCTCGCTGAACAGCTTGCGAATGTGGTCGAACACCCCGGTATACGTGGCCGGATTCGATCGAGGCGTCCGCCCGATCGGCGACTGGTCGACCCCTACCACCTTGTCGAGCAGCTCGACATTGCGCACCCGCTTGTGCCGGCCGGCCGGCATCTTGGCGCCGTTGATCTTGGTGGCGAGCGCAGCGTAGAGAATGTCGTTCACGAGCGTGGACTTGCCCGACCCGCTCACGCCTGTGATGGCAACGAAACAGCCGAGCGGAAACGTCACGTCGATGTTGCGCAGGTTGTGCTCGCGCGCTCCTTCGACGACGATCTCCCGGCCCTTCTGCCGCGGCCGGCGGATCATCGGCACCGGAATGGATCGCCGTCCGGACAGGTACGCGCCGGTGATCGACTCCTCCGACGCCAGCAACGCGTCGACGGTGCCCTCGACGACGATCTTGCCGCCGTGCTCGCCGGCGCGCGGGCCGATGTCGACGACCCAGTCCGCGCTGCGGATGGTGTCCTCGTCGTGCTCGACGACGATCAGCATGTTGCCCAGGTCGCGCAGCCGCAGCAGGGTGTCGATCAGCCGGTGATTGTCGCGCTGGTGGAGCCCGATCGACGGCTCGTCCAACACGTACAGCACACCGACGAGCCCCGAGCCGATCTGGGTGGCCAGCCGGATGCGCTGCGCCTCTCCCCCGGCCAGTGTCGCGGCGGCGCGGTCGAGCGACAGATAGTCGAGGCCCACGTCGACGAGGAAGCCCAGCCGGGCATGTACCTCCTTGAGCACCCGCTCGCCGATGAATCGCTCACGATCGGTGAGCTCCAGGGAGTGCAGCCATGCCGACGCGTCCCCGATCGACTGCGACGACAGCTCGGCGATCGAGCGCCCGCCGATCGTGACAGCGAGGATCTCAGGCTTGAGCCGGGTGCCCTGACACGCCGGGCATGGCACCTCCCGCATGTAGCCCTCGTACTTTTCGCGCGAATAGTCGCTCTCGGTTTCTGCGTAACGCCGTTCGATCCACGGGATCACGCCTTCGTAGCTCGCGTAGTACGACCGGTCGCGCCCGTAGCGGTTGCGGTAGTGGACGTGCACCTGCTCGGTGAGTCCGTGGAGCACGGCCTTCTGCGCGCGGGCCGTCAGCTCGTCCCAGGGCGTGTCGAGATCGAAGCCCTCGACATCGGCCACACCCTGAAGCAGCCGCTCGAAGTACTCGCTTGTCTGCCCGTTGGCCCAGGGCGCGATGGCGCCTTCGGCGAGGCTGCGTTCCGGATCGGGGACGACCAGCTCCGGATCGACCTCCTTGCGGGTGCCGAGTCCGGTGCATTCGGGGCAGGCACCGAACGGCGAGTTGAACGAGAACGAGCGCGGTTCCAGCTCGTCAATGGCCAGCGGGTGATCGTTCGGGCAGGCGAGCCGTTCTGAGTAGCGACGCTCGCGGTGCGGATCGTCGTCGGGAAGGTCGACGAAGTCGAGAATGACCAGCCCGCCGGCGAGGCCCAGCGCCGTCTCGACCGAGTCGGTGATGCGCTGCTTGCTCGACGCCTTGGCGGTGAGCCGGTCGACGACCGCCTCGATGGTGTGCTTCTCCTGCTTCTTCAGCTTGGGCGGATCGGTGAGTGGATGGACCACCCCGTCCACCCGCACCCGGGCGTAGCCCTTGGTCTGCAGGTCCGCGAACAGGTCGACGTACTCGCCCTTACGCTCGCGGATCACCGGCGCCAGCACCTGGAACCGGGTGCCTTCGGGCATCTCCAGGATCCGGTCGACGATCTGCTGCGGGGTCTGCTTCGCGATCGGCTCGCCGCAGATCGGGCAGTGCGGCTTGCCGATGCGCGCGTAGAGCAGCCGGAGGTAGTCGTAGACCTCGGTGATCGTCCCGACGGTCGACCGGGGGTTGCGCGAGGTCGACTTCTGGTCGATCGACACGGCCGGCGAGAGGCCTTCGATGAAGTCGACGTCCGGCTTGTCCATCTGGCCCAGGAACTGCCGCGCGTACGCCGACAGCGACTCGACGTAGCGTCGCTGCCCCTCTGCGAAGATCGTGTCAAATGCCAGGCTCGATTTGCCCGAGCCGGACAGCCCCGTGAACACGATCAGCGAGTCGCGGGGCAGCTCGACGTGGACGTCCTTGAGGTTGTGCTCGCGGGCGCCACGGACGATCAGGCGGTCGGCCACGGGTCAGCTTTCGTCGGTTCGGACAACGGAACGCAGCGCGAAGCGAACGGTCGCGCTGTCGGTGTCGAGCCTAGTGACTGCGCCGACAACGCGCCGAGTCACCGACGCCGGACCCATGGCACCAGCGCCTTAGATCAGGCCAGTGGCGCGAGCGCCTCGGCAACCGGTTCCAGGATCGCCGGCTTCGCCCGCAGTGGGAGCGTGACGACCGCCAGGTCGACGCCGGCGTCGCGGTACGCGGCTGCCTCCTCGGCCATCGCCCGTACCCCACCGGCCACCCCGCCATTGTCGGGGCTGTCCCTGAGACGGATGTTCACCGAGCAGTCGATCTCCCCCGGATCCCGCCCGATGTCCATGCAGTGCTCGATCAGGGTCTGCTTGACGTCGAGCCAGTCCTGCGGGCTGGACGTGAGGCAGTGCCAGCCCTGCGCCCAGCGGGCCGTGGCGCGCAGGGTGCGCCTCGGGCCGCGGCCACCGATGACGATCGGCGGGTGCGGGCGCTGCACCGGCTTGGGCTCGCAACGGGCGTCGGTCAGCCGGACGTACCGGCCGGGGAACGTCGCCGTCGGCTCGGTGAGCAGCGCGATGATCGCCTGGACGCCCTCGTCGAAGCGATCGAAGCGCTCCCGCAGCGGCGGCAGTTCGATGCCGTAGGCGTCGCACTCCATCTGGTTCCAGCCGGCGCCCAGTCCGAGCTCAAGGCGACCGCCGGAAACAATGTCCAGCGTCGCTGCCATGTTGGCGAGCACCGCTGGGTGGCGGTAGATCATGCCGAGCACCTGGCAGCCCACCCGGATGCGGCGGGTGGCCTGCGCCGCCGCCGTGAGGGTCGTCCAGGCCTCGAGATTGGGTCCGGCCATGTCGCCCGTCAGCGGGTAGAAGTGGTCCCAGTGCCACGCCGACTCGAACAGTTCGATCTCGTCGGCGGCCACCCAGACGTCGAGCATCTCCTGCCACGTGGTGTGTTCCGGCAGGGTCTTAATCGCGAATCGCACGGTCGCTCCCTCGTCGTCACCGGTCGGCGCGATCGTATCCGTGCGGCATGATCGGCCCATGCCCCGCACTATCGCCACCAACACCCCGGTCGACCGCGACGCGCTGCTGGACTTCGTCCGGCCGCGCCACCACATGGTGCTGATCACCACCCGGGCGGACGGCACCCCGCAGGCTTCGCCGGTGACGGGGGGCGTTGACGGCACCGGGCACATCGTCGTCTCGTCGTACCCGGAGCGGGCGAAGTCGCACAACATGCGGCGTGACGCTCGATGCAGCGTGCTCGTGCTGTCGGACGACTTCGGCGGGGCGTGGGTCCAGGTGGACGGCGAAGGTGAGGTGCTGGAGCTGCCCGAAGCGCTGGAGCCGCTGGTCGAGTACTTCCGGGCGATCTCCGGCGAGCACCCCAACTGGGACGAGTACCGGGCCGCGATGGTCAAGCAGGGGAAGGTACTGCTCCGGATCACGCCCACCCGCTGGGGGCCGGTCGCCACGGGCGGCTTCCCGGCCCGACTTGCCGACTAGGGCAGCTTCCAGTCCACCGGTTCCGCGCCCTGGCCGGCCAGCAGGTCGTTCGTCCGGCTGAACGGGCGGGACCCGAAAAAACCCCGGTCGGCCGACATCGGGCTGGGGTGCGCGGATTCGATGAACGGCGTCGCACCGAGCATCGGGCGCAGCGTCTGTGCGTCGCGTCCCCACAGGATCGCGACCATCGGCGTGCTCCGGCCGACCAGTGCGCGGATGGCCTGCTCGGTCACCGCTTCCCAGCCCTTCCCGCGATGCGAGCCGGGTTGGCCGGGCGACACCGTGAGCACCCTGTTGAGCAGCAGGATGCCGTGCTGGCTCCACGGCGACAGATCGCCACTCGACGGCGCCGGGTAGCCGAGGTCGGCAGACAGCTCGCGGAAGATGTTCTGCAGGCTGCGTGGCAGCGGCGACACGTCCGGCGCCACCGAGAACGACAGCCCGACGGGATGGCCCGGTGTGGGATACGGGTCTTGCCCGACGATCAGCACTCGAACGTCGTCGAACGGCTGGGTGAACGCCCGCAGCACATTCGCACCGGCAGGCAGGTAGCTGCGCCCGGCTGCGATCTCAGCGCGCAGGAAATCGCCCAGCACCGCGATGCGATCCGCCACCGGCTCGAGCGCTCGAGCCCATCCGGCCTCGACAATCTCCGTCAGCGGTCGTGCTGGCACTATGCCTCCTTGCGCTTCGCGCAAGCGCTCATCGCCTACTCGCTCCGCGCCTCGGGCCTTCGGCCCTGCGACGCTCACTCGCTCGGCCGAACCTAGCGCACCTCGGCGGCCACGGCGTCGAGCGGCACGTCACGCCGTCCGCCACTGCGGCGGTCGCGAACCTCGACCACGCCATCGGCCAGCCCGCGCCCGACGATAACGATCGTGGGCATGCCGAGCAGTTCGGCGTCGGCGAACTTGACCCCGGGCGAGACGCCACGGCGGTCGTCGAACAGCACGCACGTCCCGTTCGCCACGAGGTCGGCGACGATGCGCTCGGCAGCCTGGAACGGCGCGTCGTCCCGGCCTGTCGCGACGACGTGCACGTCGGCCGGTGCCACCGCGGCAGGCCAGCACAGCCCCTTGTCGTCGTGGGTCTGCTCGGCCAACGCGGCTACCGCGCGGGTGACGCCAATACCGTAGGAGCCCATCGTGATCGTGACCGGCTTGCCGTCCGGCCCGAGCGCCTGCAGGCCGAACGCCTCGGCGTACTTGCGGCCGAGCTGGAACACGTGGCCCAGCTCGATTCCGCGGGCGATACGCAGGGAACCACCGCACCGCGCGCACCGGTCCCCGTCGCGGATCTCGACCGCACCGATCTCGCCGTCCGGCTGGAAATCGCGTCCCCGTACGACAAAGGCAGCGTGGCGGTCAGGCTGGTTGGCGCCGGTAACCCAGGCGCTGCCCGGCGTGACGAGCGGGTCTACCAGGTAACGCACGCCCAGGTCTCGAAGCACCTGCGGGCCGATGTACCCGCGAACCAGCCGCGGCTCAGCAGCCAAGTCAGCGGCGTCGGCCTGCGCGACCTCGACGGGTTCGAGTTGTCCGGCCAGCCGCTTCAGGTCGACCTCCCGGTCGCCCGGCACGCCGACGACGAGCAGCTGCCAGGCGTCGCCATCCGGTGCGCGCGTCTTGAGGACGACGTTCTTGAGCGTGTCCGCGCCGGTGAACGTCTCGCCGAGGTCGAGGGTGTTCAGCCGCGCGACCACCGTCTCGATGGTGGGCGTGTCCGGCGTGT
>JBPYES010000099.1:0-2165 GCA_051984825.1 Jatrophihabitantaceae bacterium | reverse complement strand
CGCGCCGGGGGAGTTGGGGACCGGCCCCTGCGGCCCGCTCGGCGCCTGCGAGGGCGCCTGGTTCGGTTCGGCCGGCGGAGGCGTCGCTTCGAGGGTGATCGAAGGCTGTGGCACCCACGTCGGAGCGGCACTGGCGCCGGCACCGCAGCCGGCGAGCAAACCGGCCGAGGCCAGCAGCCCTACCGCCCGCCAGGGGATCCGACGCATGACGGCCAGTGTGCCTGATTAACCTCAGCACGGTGAGCGAGCACGTGGTGCAGGTGCGGAATGGGCAGCACAGCGAGCGAGGTCGGCGATGAGCGTCATCTGCCTGCCCGATGCGGACGCGGTGAAGCTCGTGGGCGAGTTGCCGGACAGCGTGGACGTGGTGACGTGGGACGGCGCCGGTACGCAGCCTGCGGGCGTCGAGTTCTGGGTGCCCACCTACATGCTCGCGGACCCCGCTCGCCGCGATGCCGCATTGGCGGCCATGCCCGAGTTGCGGGTGATCCAGCTCGTGTCGGCCGGCGCCGAGGTGTGGGTCGGCCACGTGCCGCCCGGCGTGCTGCTCTGCGACGGGCGTGGCGTGCACGGCGGCTCGACCGCCGAGTGGGTGCTGACGGCGATCCTGGCGGTCGTGCGCGAATTCCCGCAGTTCGTTCGCGACCAGGAGACGCGACGGTGGGCGCCCACGACCACCGACGAGCTCGCCGGCAAGCACGTGCTCGTGGTCGGCGCCGGCGACCTCGGCGAGAACGTGGCCACCCGGCTGCGCGCGTTCGGCGCGTCGTCCGTCCTCGTCGCCCGCCGAGCCCGTGACGGGGTGCACGCGGTGGGCGAGCTGCCCGGGCTGCTGCCGGACGCGGACATCGTGGTGCTCGTCGTCCCGCTCACCCCCGAGACCACCGGCCTGGTCGACTCCGCGTTCCTCGCCGCGATGCGGGACGGTGCGCTGCTCGTGAACGCCGCACGCGGTGCGGTGGTGGTCACCGATGCGCTCGTTGCCGAGCTGTCGTCCGGACGGCTGCGGGCGGCGCTCGACGTCACCGACCCGGAACCACCGCCGGAGGACCATCCGCTATGGACGGCCCCGAATCTGCTGCTGACACCGCACGTAGGCGGGAACGTCCGGGGCTTTCCGCGGCGTGCGTATCAGCTCGTCCGGGACCAGATCCTGCGCTACGCAGCGGGCGAACCTCTGCTGAACGTGGTCCGCGACGGCTATTAACGCCTGCGGCGGGAGGGCGCGTATTTCGGCGTCGCCTCCGGCAGCTGTGGGAGGTGCCCACCCGACGCCGCCGACAGTGCCGCCAGGTCGGCCAGCCGTACGCACGGCAGCCGCACCGCACCGGTGTCGGTGACCGCGTAGACGCTGCGCCCGGTGACCGACAGCCCGCGCAGGTCCGCCCACGGAAGCGTGCGGTGGCCGGCGAATGCCCGCACCGTGATGCCGCGATCATCGACGATCGTCGCGGTGCGGGCGATGAACACCGCGGCTGCCACGGGGATCAGGTACACGAACGAGGCGAGTGGATGCTGCACGACTGGCGTAGCGCACAGCGCCAGGAACAGCACGGCGAGGTACGCCGAGCGAGGCAGCCGGAACACGCGCGACGACACGCTTGCACCCTACGTCGTAAGGTTCCCTCGTGAGCGCCAAGCAGCATCGCAAGCCGCATAGCGGCACTGTCACCGACGGCATCGAGCGCGCCGCAGCGCGGGGCATGCTGCGAGCTGTCGGCATGGGCGACGACGATTGGCGCAAGCCGCAGATCGGCGTCGCTTCGTCGTGGAACGAGATCACGCCGTGCAACCTGTCTCTTCGCCGGCTCGCCGACCGGGCCAAGATCGGGGTCCGCGGCGCGGACGGATTCCCTTTGGAATTCGGGACGATCTCGGTATCCGACGGCATCTCGATGGGCCATGACGGCATGCACTACTCGCTCGTGTCGCGCGAGGTCATCGCCGACTCGGTCGAGACAGTGTTCCGGGCCGAGCAGTTCGACGGCGCGGTGCTGCTGGCCGGATGCGACAAGTCCGAGCCCGCCATGATCATGGCTGCAGCCCGACTGGACGTCGCCGCGGTGTTCCTCTACGCCGGATCGTCACTGCCCGGGCGCTACCAGGGCCGGGACGTCAACATCGTCGATGCATTCGAGGGGGTGGGCGCCTGCCTCGCAGGACGC
>JBPYES010000098.1:0-2259 GCA_051984825.1 Jatrophihabitantaceae bacterium | reverse complement strand
GCGACGAGCGGGCTTGGGGTGACGAAGCCCGCGATCACCAAGCATCTGCGGGTTCTGGAGGAGGCGGGTCTGGTGACGCGGGTGATCGACGGCCGCACTCACCGGCTGACGCTCAACGCGGACGCGCTCGACGAGACCTCGCAGTGGATCGGCCTGTTGCGCTCCCGCTGGGAGCGCGTGTTCGACGCGGTGGGCGAGTTTCTCGAACAGTCGAGGGAGGATGGATGAGCGAGATGCCGGATCATCGGCCGCTGGCGCTGCGGATCGAGCGGACGTTCGCCGCGCCCGCACAGGCCGTGTTCGACGCCTGGACGAGAGTGGAGGTGCTGCGTCGTTGGTGGCACGCCGAGCACGACTGGGAGACGCCGATCGCGGAGGTCGATCTGCGCGTCGGCGGCACGATCAGGCTGGTGATGCGCAACCCGGTCGACGGGACGGAGTACGGCGGCAGCGGGGCGTTCACGGTGATCGCGCCGCCAAGGCAGCTGGCGTTCACATGGTCGTGGGACGACGTCCCGGGCCGCCAGTTGATCGAACTGAAGCTGGCCGAGCATGATGGCGCGACCACGGTCGTGATGACCCATTACGGGATTGCCGACGACGCTCGCGACGAGATGACCGAGGGTTGGCAGAACTCATTCGACAACCTTGACGTGGCCCTCGCAGGCTGAGAGCGCGTGGCGATCACAGCACAGCCCGCGGTGCGGGCGGGACGTTCGGAGTGGGTCGGGTTGGCGGTTCTGGCGTTGCCGACGTTGCTGGTGACGATGGACATGTCGGTGTTGTTCCTCGCCGTGCCGAAGTTGACGCGCGCGCTGCATCCTTCGAGCGCCGAGCTTCTGTGGATCACCGACATTTATGGATTCTTCATCGCCGGCTCGCTGCTGACGATGGGCGCGCTCGGGGATCGGATCGGTCATCGGCGGCTGCTGCTCACTGGTGGCGCGGCGTTTGCGGTCGGCTCGCTGGTGGCCGCGTTCTCGACGAGCCCGGCGATGCTTATCGCTGCCCGCGCATCGCTAGGGATCGCGGGCGCGTCGCTCGCCCCGTCGTCGCTGGCGCTGATCACTTCGATGTTTGTTGACGAGCGGCAGCGAGCGACGGCGATCGGAGTCTGGATCAGTTGCTTCGCGGCCGGCGCGGCAATCGGGCCACTGGTGGGCGGCGCCTTGCTCCAGCATTTCTGGTGGGGGTCGGTGTTCGTGCCGAACGTCGCGGCGATGGCGCTGCTGCTCGCGGCCGGTCCGCGGACGCTACCCGGCTCGTGCGACGCGACCGGCATGCGCCTGGACCCGGCGAGCGCGCTGCTCGCGACCGGTGCCGTGCTCGCCGCCGTGTACGGGATCACGCGCGCCGCGGGGCACGGCTTCGGGCCGGCAGAGGCAGGTTCGATCGCGGTCGGTCTCGCGCTCGGCGTGGCTTTCTTTGCGCGTCAGCGCCGGCTGCGTGAGCCGCTGGTCGACCTCGGCCTGTTTCGCGCGCGCGCATTCACCAGTGCGCTGGGTTCGAACTGCGTCGCGGCGTTCGTGGCGATTGGCATCGAGTTGTTCACGGCCCAGTACCTCCAGCTCGTCCTCGGGATGGGACCGTTGCAGGCGGGTCTGTGGAGCCTGCCGTCGGCCGTCGGCATCATCGCTGGGTCAATGATCGCGCCACGGCTGACCAGGGTCGGTGCGCCGGCACGGATCGTTGCATCGGGGCTGGTTCTCGCGGCGGCGGGGCTGTCGGTGCTGACGCTCGCTGGACCCAATTCCGGGCTCGCGGCGATCGTGACCGGCACAACCCTCATCGGCCTCGGCGTCGGCCCTGTCGGCACGCTCGCCACCGACCTGATCGTGGGAGCGGCGCCTCCCGAGGCCGCCGGCGCCGCATCCGGGATCTCGGAGACCGGAACCGAGCTGGGCGCGGCGCTCGGGATCGCGATCCTCGGCAGCGTCGGAGCCGCTGTCTATCGCGGTGACTTCGGAGCACAGCTGCTGTCCGCCGGCGCGCCGCCACTGGCGCGTGAGACGCTCGGCGGCGCCGTCAGCGCGAGCAGCGGTCTGCGTACTGAGCTCGGCGACCAGGTGCTGGCTGCCGCACACACCGCGTTCGTGCACGGCTTTCGCGTCGCGTCGCTGCTCGCCGCTGGCGTCGCGCTCCTGATGGCCGCGCTCGGCATCTTCCTGCAAGACACCGAACCCCGCCAACCCTGAGGAGAGACGAGAACGGCCAGAGCACAGTGGGAGGGTCCGGTCACCGACGGAGACGGCACGGTCG
>JBPYES010000097.1:0-7087 GCA_051984825.1 Jatrophihabitantaceae bacterium | reverse complement strand
AGCACCGCGGCGAGGGCAGAACCCGCTGAAGGCTCAGACGCTCACCGCGGAGTGTGCGCCACAGCCGTACTCGACGCTCACCACCCGGCCGTCGACGGGGGCTATCTCGTTGCCGCATGCACCGAAGCCGGCGCGAAGCGTTCCTGCGAGCGGCAAGAAGAACCCACACGTGCCGCAGTGCGCCGGCGCATTGCGGGCCATTGCGGTGTCCGGGCCACCGTCTCCCGCATACCAGCGCTCCGCCGCGTCGAGACGGCCCTCGCGGGAGAGCACCCGCTCACGCCCGACGCCGAGCTCGAACGCTACGTCGTCCACTTCGGGGTCGCCGGACGCGGTGTACGCCCACACCAGCCGCCAGTCGTCGGGCTCGCTCGGCAGGATGTCGCCCGGGCTTAGGTCGCCCGGACGCAGGCGCTCGCTCCACGGCACCCATTCCGGCGCAAGCAACGCGTCCTCGCCCGGCAGCAGCACCACGTCGTCGACAGTGACCGTCCTGGCACGGGGCGCGCGGGCTACAGTCACCGCCCAGTACCACCCCGCGTAGCCGGGGACGGATGCGGCAAAAGCGTGGGTGGCGACCCGTTCCCCGTCGGCACGCACACCGAGGTGTTCGCCGACCTGGTCTCCGCCGACCTCGACCGCGGCAGCCCGCGCGAGGTCAACGGCGGCAGCGCATACCGAATCGCGTTTCACTGTTGCGGCGACCACGCGTCTATTGTGACGGACGCCCCCGCGCTACGGCAGGATGGGACCGTGGCACGACGAGACGACGACAAACCGCGCGGGCGGTTTACGAAGTCTGGCCACACCTCACACCCGCCACGCCAGCTGCCCCCAGCCGGCTATGACCCGCGCTACGCCCAGCGCGGACAGCCCACGCAGCAGCGCTCCGGCGGGTTCGATCCCCCGACATATCACCACATCCACCCCGGGCAGCCGGAGCAGGCCGCGGGGAAGGTGACCGTCACCCGCACGATCGTGGCCCGCAGCAACGAGTTCGCCCGCAGTGTCACCCGCAGGGTGATCAACGCCAGCAAGGCCGGCGGCGCCGAGGAATCAGGGCTTACCTCGCTGATCTGGAACCAGATGCTGTCGTACGGCACCGACGCGATGATCGCTGTTGCGCTCGCCACCACGGTGTTCTTCGGCGCCTCGACGCACGCCCAGCGCGGCAACGTGCTGCTCTACCTGTTGATCACGATGGCGCCCTTCGCCGTCGTGGCGCCGGTGATCGGCCCGGCGCTGGACCGGCTCCAGCACGGCCGCCGCTTGGCCATGGCCGGCACCGCGTTCGGGCGGGCCGTGCTCGCGGCGATCATGGCGCAGCACTCCGCCGAACTGCTCGTCCTGTACCCGTGCGCGCTCGGTTCGCTCGTGCTATCCAAGGCTTACAGCGTGATCCGGGCCGCGGCGGCACCCCGTCTCGTCCCGCCGGGCATGACCCTCGTAGAGGCGAACGCCCGGCTGTCGATCTTCAGTCTGGGTTCCGGGCTGGTCGGCGGCGCGTTCATCGGCATCGTCATCAAGATCACCGGTACCTCATATGCAGCCGGGCTGTGGGTCACTGCGCTCGCGTTCTGTGTATGCGGCTACTTCGCCCTCCGGCTGCCCAAGCAGATCGACGCGGTGAGCTCGGCGCCGCCGCAACGAACGCCTCGTCCCGAGGGGATCGCGAGGGTCTCTTTCAAGCGGATGCAGAGCTGGGTGCAGCGCGGCCTAGTTCCTCCCGTGATCACCGCATTACAGGGCCAGGCGATGCTGCGCTTTCTGGCCGGTTTCCTGCCCATATTCCTGGCGTTCTACATCGAGACGACATACCACGGCTGGACCGCGGCGTTCTCGCTCGGCGTCATCCTGATCGGATCCGGAGCCGGCAGCTTCCTAGGAACGGGCATCGGCACCCGGCTGAAACTCGCCCACCCCGAACGGGTGATCATGCTCTGCGGGGCGGTCGCCGCGGCGGCCTGCCTGCTCACCGCGATCTTGTTCTCGATTCCGTTCGCGGTGATGTGCATGGTCGTCAGCTCCGCGACGAACGGGCTGGGCAAGATCGCGATGGACGCAATCATCCAGCGCGATGTCGGCGAGTCGATGCGCGCGAGCGTCTTCGCCCGGTCGGAGACGTTCCTGCAGCTGACCTGGGTGGCTGGTGCTGCCGTTGCGGTGGCGTTGCCCTCAACGAACGGATCGTTGGGATTCTGGGTGGCCGGCCCGATCATGGCGGTAAGCACGGCATTCGTGCTGCTTCGCCATCGGGCGATGCGCCGCAGTTCCGCGACACGCGCCCGGCCGTTGCCACCCGGAAATGTCGCGCCCGGGCACCAGCGCCCGTGAGGGTTCTGGCAGTCGTCGCGGTCGAGGCAGAACGCGATGCCATCCGTGACGCGATACCCGACGTGCTCGTCGCCGGCATCGGTCCGGCCGCGGCGGCAGCCGCCACGTCCGCGGCGCTCACTGCTCACCGCCCGGACCTGGTCGTGAGTGCCGGCATTGCGGGCGGGTTCGATGTGCCACTCGGCAGCGTGGTCGTGGCATCCCGGGTGGTGCACGCCGACCTCGGCATCGAGGCGCCGTCCGGCTTCGAGCCCCTCGGCGCGGCGCTGGAGGTTCCCGGGGCGGACGCGCTGGCCCGGCGGTTGGGGGCGCGCACCGGCACCGTGCTGACCGTGTCGACCGTCACCGGCACCGCCGCCACTGCCGCAGCCTTGCGAGCGCGCTATCCCGACGCGGTGGCAGAGGCCATGGAGGGCTACGGGGTCGCGACCGCCGCGGCGCTCGTCGGCGTTGCCTTCGCCGAGGTGCGCGCGATCAGCAACCTCGTCGGCCCACGGGATCGCCCGTCATGGCGCGTATCCGACGCCCTTGCTGCGCTGGGTACTGCACTCAAGGAGCTGGCCGCATGAAGCTCGCGTTCTCGCCTTGCCCGAACGACACATTCGTCTTCCACGCCTGGGTGCACGGGCTCGTCGGCAGCGCGCCGCCAGTCGAGGTTACGTACGCCGACATCGACATCACGAACACCGCCGCCGAACGGGGCGATTTCGACGTGGTGAAGGTGTCGTATGCGGCATTGCCGTGGCTGCTGGACGGGTACACGCTGCTGCCCAGCGGCGGCGCGCTCGGGCGGGGCTGCGGGCCGCTCGTACTGAGCCGTGGCGATCTGTCGACCGTGGACGGCCGGACCGTTGCCGTCCCAAGCGAACGGTCTACAGCCTACCTGCTGTTTCGGCTGTGGGCGGCCGGTCAACGCCCGGCGCGCATCGACGTGATCCCGTTCGCGCAGATCATGCCGGCCGTGCGCGACGGGCGCTATGACGCCGGACTGGTGATCCACGAGGCACGGTTCACGTACCCGTCCTACGGGCTCACGGCCCTGGCTGATCTGGGCGAATGGTGGGAGCGGGACACCGGGCTGCCCATCCCACTCGGCGCGATCCTCGCCAGGCACGGGCTGGACGCCGCCGCGCTCGCCGGCGTGGTGCGCGACTCCGTCGAGTACGCCTGGGCGCACCCGTCGGCGTCGGTCGGCTACGTCGCCGCACACGCCGACGAGATGTCGCCCGACGTGCAGCGCCAGCACATCGAGCTGTACGTGAACGAGTTCACCCGCGACCTCGGCGACGAGGGCTACGCCGCAGCAGCAACGCTGCTCGACCGTGCCTACAAACAGGGCCTAACCCCAAAGTCGCCACCCCTTAGGTGACCGACAAGCGATGAGCGCTTGCGCGAAGAGCCGCCGGCCGCGACGCGGCCCGCGCCGGAAGGCGCGGAGTGGCGCGAGGCATCCCCCCTTCGGGGGCGGTGCCCGAGCGACACGCACCGGCGATTAGGTCATGCGTCCAAATTGTCGGCGAAGGCGCGCAGTAGTGCGGCGATCTTGCGAGACTCGCCGCGATCGGGGTAGCGGCCCTTGCGCAACAGGTTCGAGGTCTGGTCCAGCATCTTGATCAGATCCTCGACGAGCGGCGCCATCTCCTCGGGCGGCTTGCGAGTCGCCCGGACGACAGACGGCACCGGGTCCAGCACCCGTACCGACAACGCCTGATTGCCCTTGCGCCCTTGGACGACGCCGAACTCAACCCGCTGCCCGGGCTTGAGCTCGGTGACGCCGCTGGGCAGGGCATCGCGGTGGACGAACACGTCCTCGCCGCCGTCTTCGGCCAGGAAGCCGAAGCCCTTGTCGGCGTTGAACCACTTTACCTTGCCGGTAGGCACAGGGGCTCCTCTCACAAACACAGTTGAGGCACCGCACCAGCGGTGCCTCGCTCACACAGATTACTTGCCCGATCGCGCTGCGGCACAAGAAATCGCGGACATTGCTGTGTACGGTTGGCACCGCTCTGCCCGAGTTGTCGCAGCTGTCTGTCCACTGTGGACAGTCGCTTACTGAGGCAGAGACGCTCGCGAGGACATGGCAGACTTGTTCGTTGCGATTTCGCCGTCCAGACAGGAAGGCTGCCGATGCCAGGTGCCACGCCGAGACTCCCGGAGCTGTATCAGGCGCCCCGGGGCGCGGCAACCGACGACTTCCACGTATCCGAGCTCGCCACCGATCACGCCGGCGCGCAGTCACCGTTCGGCGCGGACGTGGAGTTCCCGCTGCCGATCGACCACCTGAACTACCGGCACCCGACCGTTGATGAGCTCCCTCGCCGGGCTGGTGTCTGACACGTCGCTGTCCGACTGGCTGCGCCAGCGCACCGACGACGAGCTTGCCGAACTGCTGCGCCGGCGCCCCGACCTGGCGTTGCCGGCGCCGGCCGACTTCGCCACGCTGGCCAACCGCCTGGGCGTGCGGGCGTCGGTCCAGCGGGCCGTCGACAGCCTGGACGCGATACGCCTGGCCACCCTGGAAGCACTCGTCCTGACGGGCGATGCGAGCGAGGCCGCGGCCCTATTGCCGGGGATCGACGTCACCGTCGTCCTTGACGACCTGCGCGCCACCGGCCTGGTATGGGGCGAGCAGCAGCTGGCGGGGGCGGTGCCCGACGCGGTGGGCCCTTATCCGGCCGGGCTGGGCCGCCCGGCCGAGCAGTTGCTGGCTGCCGTGTCGGACGTGACGCTGGCGCCGGTCTTGCGCAGCCTCGGCCTGCCGCCTGCGAGCCAGCCCAGCTCCGGCGAGGCAGTGGCCGCCGTGCTCCGCGACCCGACCCGGCGCCAAGCCCTGCTGGAGGAGCGCGACCCGGCTGAGCGTGATGTGCTCGATCGTCTTGCCGCCGGACCGCCGGTGGGCGTAGTGCGGGACGCGTTACTGCCCGCGGTGATCGAGGCCGGGGCCACGCCGCCGCACCGGCTGATCGCACACGGCCTGCTCGTCCCGATCGACACCCAGACCGTCGAGCTGCCCCGCGAAGTGGGGCTGGCGCTGCGGGACGGCACCCCGTTCGCGACGATCACCGCCACTCCTCCTGCGGTCCCTCTCATCGGCACGGACGTCGACCATCGCGGAACCACCGCAGTGCTCGACACACTGCGCCAGGTCGGCGCGCTCGCCGAGCTCTGGACTGCGGCGCCGCCCCAAGTGCTGCGTGCCGGGGGTCTCGGCGTGCGCGACCTGCGCCGCGCCGCTCGCGAGCTTTCCGTGTCCGAGGACGTCGCTGCGCTGGTCATCGAGGTCGCGGCCGCCGCCGGCCTGGTCGCCGCTTCACACGGCATCGAGCCGGTGTTCCTGCCGACGTCGGAGTACGACGCGTGGCGGCGCCGCGAGCCTGCCCCGCGCTGGGTCGCCCTCGCGAACGCATGGCTCGGCATGACGCGCCAGCCGAGCCTCGTCGGGCAGCGCGACGAGCGGGACCGGCTGATCACGCCGCTCGCCCCCGACGCGGAACGCGGCACCATTGCGGCGCTGCGGCGTCAGGTGCTCGGCGTGCTCGCCGACCTACCGGCCGGCACCGCGCCGGCCGAGCGCGCCGACGTGCTGGCGCGACTTGCCTGGCTCATGCCCAGGCGGGCGAGCGCCCAGCGCCGCCAAGCCGAGGCGATCCTCGCCGAGGCCGACGTCCTGGGCGTGACCGCCGCCGGTGGGCTCACCTCTTACGGCCGCTCTGCGCTCTACGGCTCGCCCTCAGCCGCCGACAGCCTCGACGCCGCACTACCCGATCCGGTCGACCATTTCCTCGTCCAGCCTGACCTCACCGTCGTCGTTCCAGGGCCGCCTACCGCCGAACTGGCGGAGGAGCTGGGCGCGGTCGCCGACCTGGAGTCGACCGGCGGGGCCAGCGTCTACCGGATCACCGAAACGTCCGTGCGCCACGGCCTGGATGCCGGTCACACCGCGGCCGGCATCACCGCGCTCTTCGACGAGCACTCCCGCACACCGGTGCCCCAGGCGTTGCGCTACCTCGTCGAGGATGTGGCCCGCCGCCACGGGGTGCTGCGCGCCGGGACGGCATCGGCGTACCTGCGCTGCGACGATCAGGCGCTGCTGTCCCGCGTGCTGGCCGACCGTGCCGTGGCGCCGCTGGAGCTGCGGCGCATCGCACCGACGGTCGTCGTCGCGAGCGCCCCTGTCTCGCGAGTGCTCGATGTGCTGCGCGAAGCCGGCTACGCCCCGGCAGCCGAAGCATCCGACGGCGCGCTCGTGCAGCTCGGTGCCGACACTCCTCGTGCACCGTCGCGGCCCACGTCCCGGCTGGTGCGTAACCGGCCGGCCGCCGACCCGGCGGCTGCCGCCGGGGAACTGATCCGCCGGCTGCGCGCCGCCGACAAGCGCGCCGAGGTCACCCGCCGCGCCGTGCCGCCCGTACCTGGCGTGACCTCGGCAGCGACGCTGGGCCTGCTGCGAGAGGCGATCCGTGGGGGACGGCGCATCTCGCTCGGCTACGTCGACGCGCACGGCATGTCGTCGCAGCGCACCATCGAGCCGATCTCCATGGCCGGCGGGACGCTACGCGGGCACGACGTCGACACCGGCCGCCTCGAAGCCTTCGCGCTGCACCACATCACCGGGGTCGGTGTTGTGGACTGACTAATCCCGATGCACTGCTACCCCGGCGATGACGAATGCGATGCCGGCAAGGTCGCGCGGGGTGGGTACTTGCGACAGCACGACCAGCCCGATAACTGTTGCGGCGGCCGGCAGCAGGGC
>JBPYES010000096.1:0-2923 GCA_051984825.1 Jatrophihabitantaceae bacterium | reverse complement strand
TTCGCGCCGGTGTCAGCGGCGATCGGTCCGGGCTCGGTCCGCTGGCCGAGCGCGTTCTCGTACGTGTTCGACAACCTGCTACTCAAGGTGCACCAGGACGGCATCAGCGGCACTCTGACACGCGTACCGTATGGCCCCGCCTGGAACGGTTCGTTGTGGACCCTGATCTACGAGTTCGGCTGCTATCTGGCCGTCGGCGTGCTGCTGAGCGTCACGGCCCGCCGGCACCGCTCCGTGATCGTCGCGGCGTTTGTCGCGACAGCGGGGCTGTACCTCGTGGAGCACCATCTCGGCCACCAGAACAGCATGGTCGGAGTGGTCGCCTTCCTCGCCGCTGTCTTCTTCGCCGGCTCGGTCATGGCTGTCTTTGCCGACCGCGTCCCGCTCGACTGGCGGATCGGCATCCTCGCGATCGCGGTCGCCGCGGCCAGCGCGGAGCTGGGAGCAATCCCGTGGCTCGGAGCGCTGCCGATCGCATACGTGTGCATGTGGCTCGGTGCCGTGCTGCCGTTCCACAAGGTCGGCCGGATCAACGACTTCTCGTACGGCGTCTACATCTATGCGTTCCCGGTACAGCAGACGATCATGGTAGTGCTAGGTCGACATCGGCTTCCGGTCGGCGTGATGGTCATCCTCTCCATCGTGTTCACGCTGCCGTTCGCCGTGGCGAGCTGGTTCATCGTCGAGAAGAGGGCCCTGGCGTTGAAGAATCGGCTCGGCGCGTCGCCGCGACGGGTCAAGCCGGCAGCCCGCCATCGCGCGACGACCAGGGTCGCCAGCGTCGAGACACAGTAAGGATGTGGATGAGAAGCACAGCCGCCACACACTGCGATTCTCAACACCAGCGGGCGGACGTGTAGTCGTGCAGCGCCAGACGAACATCTGCTTCCACGGCATCGGCATGCCGAACCGGGAACTCGAACCCGGCGAGCGAAAGTACTGGGTAAGCACGGATCAGTTCGACAAAATCCTCGGCTACCTTGCGGAGACGCCGAATGTGCAGATCAGCTTCGACGACGGGAACGAGTCCGACGCGGCGATCGCACTCCCGGCTCTGACCGCGCACGGCCTGCGGGCAGCGTTCTTCCCGGTCGCCGCCCGCATCGGCCGCACCGGCAGCATCGATCGCGACGGCCTGCGCGCGCTCGTCCGGCACGGTATGGACATCGGCTCGCACGGGATGCAGCACCGGAGCTGGCGGCGGCTCACTGATGCTGATCTCGATGAGGAGCTGGTTCTTGCCCGACAGCTCATCGCGGAGGAATCCGGGACAGCTGTCGAGACGGCCGCCTGCCCGCTCGGCGAGTACGACAGACGGGTGCTGGCCCGGCTACGCAAGCTCGGGTACTCGCGGGTCTTCACCAGTGACCGGTGCGCCGCGCGTCCGGCGTCCTGGCTGCAGCCGCGTTACAGCGTCACGGAGGACGACAGTCCGGAGACGATCCGTGCGGCTGTCGAGCAGCACAGCCGGCCGACCGAGGCCGCGGTGTCGTTCGGGAAGCGGGCGGTGAAGCGCTGGCGGTGACTGCGGGTCGCGCGCCAGTAACCCGGATCAGGCTTGTGCGGCAATGGATTCCGCGCTGACCTCGCGGATGGACCCCACGCCGCACGCCTCGCGCAAGGCGTCGAGCACGTCGGCGCGGCGCGCGCGATCGAACATCGAGTGATCCATCTCGTCCATGAGCAGCATGGCAACGTCGCCCCGCTCGAGTAGCCGGCCTACAGCGCGATCGGCCAGTGCCCGCAAGTCGAGAAGCCCCTCGTCGTTGGCGGAGAAGACCAGCTGTACCCGGGTCCCTCGGGCAGCGGCCCGGCGCAGGTGGTGGGCCGGCGAGGGGAACAGACCTAGGCGATCCAGCGCCGTCCACATCCATTCGGGAAGCCGGCGCATGGCGTGGCGCACCGGCCGCTTGCCGACCGCTTCCGCGGTCAGCGCCCACAGCCGACGCTGCCACGGACCGACGCCATGATTGGGCAGATAGCACACCGGCGGGTTGATCGCGAACACCGCGTCGAGACCATCGCCATACGCTGCGGTACGGACGGAGATCTGGCCACCGGTGCACAGGCCAACCGCGGTAACGGTCCGGACGCCGCGGCGGCGCAGGAACTCGGCGGCCGCCAGCAGCTCGGCGCTGGCGGTACGCGGCACGCCCCGCTCGCGCCGCACCACCCGGTCGCGCCGCATCCACCAGCGTCGCGGATCGGGGCTGTCGCCCAGGCCGGAGAAGTCGAGCCGCAATGACGTCACTCCGTCGGCGGCCAACGTCCGGGCGAACTCGACCCACGCCCGCGCAGGCCCGGCGTTCGTGGCCACGCCGTTGTTGAGGAAGAGCACTCCGGCCTGCGACGGCTCCCCGGCCGGCCGGGTCAGCACACCGTAGAGCCCGTGTGGCGGGAGGCTGACGATCTCCTCCTGGATCGCTCCGTCGTCGAGCGACCGCGCCGGATCGCCTGTCGGCCCGCTCGCTTCGGTCGGTGTCGCCGCCGATGTGTTGTGGACCCAGTCACACAGTCCCTCGACCAGGTGCACCGGGACCTTGACCATCTCGGCGTCTCGTTCCAACACCTCGGATGTGCCGTCCAGCTCGAGTAGCGCCGGGTGCACCCCGGCCGCCGCGAGCTCGTCGGTCGTCTCCTCGGCGTCGCGCCAGCCGGGGCTCTGCACGAGCGCAGTGGTCACGGGCTGCACGCCGGCCAGCGGCTTCCACGCCTTGATGCCTCCGACGGCGGCGGCGGACAGCCGATGACCGACAACGTTCAGCGAGCCGTCGCCCGGGATGCCGCCGGGCGTGATCGCCGCCTGCGCCCGCAACTCGCGCCAGTAACGGCGACCGGACGTCACCGGTGCCCACACGGCGACCGGGCCGAGATCTGGATCGTCACGGGTGGCGGCCAGCGCGAGCGCGCCACCCAGCCGCAA
>JBPYES010000095.1:0-3523 GCA_051984825.1 Jatrophihabitantaceae bacterium | reverse complement strand
TGCCGGCGATCGCCTGGTACAGCTGCCCGCTCGGCCCGGAAGCGACGTCAGTCGGCGTCGGCGTGTTGCCCGCGAGGATCTGTACACCCGGCGCGGCGATATCCGGCTTGAGGAAGTCACCGCCCGGACCGGTCGACGAGAACGCTGCCATCACGTCACCCTGGCCGACCGACTTCTGGCCCGCGGTGAACGTCGCCGTCACGCCCGTGTGGGCCGACATGAACGACTGCAACTGGTTGCCGGCAGGGGCATCGAAGTGCACGGCCGGCAGGAAGTGGTTGTCCGTCTCGATGTCCTCGACCACCGGGTTGATCAGGAACATGCCGGCGGCACCGCCCTGGGCGACGTCGAACCCCTTCTGCGCCCGTCCGATTGCGCCGGCCGCGTTGGTGCCACCCCGCACGCAGATCACGATCTTGCCGGTGAACGGCCCCGCAGTGGCCGGATGCCCGCACAGCGCGTCGGAGTAGGGCGCATCCGATGCCTCGACGACCGGTGTGGGGCTCGAGATCCCGGGCATGATCGACGCGCCGCTGATCGTCAGGGTGGCGCCGTCACTTGCCGTCAGCGTGGCGGTCGACGTGAATGCCCGCTGCAGGGTCGTCGCGCCAACCGTCATCTCCCACGGACCCAGGTGTGACGCGGTGCCCGGTCCGGAGTTGCCCGCGGAGGCGCTGACGAACACGCCCGCGTCGAAGGCATCGAGGAACGCGAGGTCGTCGGGTGCGGTGTAGGCACTCTGCGGCGTGTTCGGGCCGATCGAGTAGTTGATGACGTCGGCCCCGTCGTAGATCGCCTGCTCGATGGCGCCGACCAGGTCGGAGTCGTAGCCGCCCTTCGGCCCGAGCGCCTTGTACGACATGAGGTACGCCCCGGGGGCGATTCCCTGGATCGGGCCGCGGTCGACGCCGAACAGAGTGGGGTGGGCGATCGGGTTGCCGCCCGCCGTGCTGGTCGTGTGTGTGCCGTGACCGTTGGAATCACGGGCGCTCGTGGGATACAGCTCGTCGTGATTGATGCTGTTGTAGGTGTCGAGGAAGACTTGCCCCTCGATCAGCTTGTCGCTGCAGACGAACGGGACTCCGGTGAGCGGGTTGGTCCCGAAGTTGCACGCGCGGGCGTGCCCGTCGGCGGTCGGCGGGGGCGAGGTGAGATCGCTACGAGCTGCGAAAGACGGGTGCTCCGGCCACACGCCGGTGTCGACATCGGCGATGATGACGCCCTTACCGGCCGTCTCGCTCGAGCCCAACGCGTCGTATGCGGCGTTTGCGCCGATGAAGGACGCGTCGTCGTCGTTGACCGGGTCGGCGTCCAGCTTGTGCAGCGTGTCTGACTGCACGGCGGCCACACCCGGCAGCGAGAGCAGCTGCGACACCTGATCGGCGGGCACGCGCACGGCAACGCCGCCGTAAACCCCTTCGTAGGTGTCCCCCACGGTGGCAGCCGGAACGGCCGAGCGCAGGGCGGAGGTGAACGTGTTCTCGACGCCGTGGACGTAGCCCAGGTACTTCTTCGACGCGGTGCTGTCGGGGTTCAGCGGATGTCCGGTGACCTGAGGACTGGTCGCAGCGTATCCGGCGACGTTGCCCAGGTAGCTGCTCAGCGCGTCGTAATCCAGCTTCACCATGACCGGCACGGGCACGGTACCGGTCAGCTTCAGAACCGAGGGATCGGTCTGGGCAAGCCGCCCGGTGATCGACTTCTGCGCCGTGTAGCTGGTCGCTTCGCTTACGCCCCCGCCGGGCACGGGCTCCGGCGCCGCGGCCACCGGTCCGGCGGCGAACAGGGCGCCGATGAGCAGGACGGTCGCCGAGGTGATGACGACCGCGGGCCGAGTGCGCCTGGCACCCCGGAACGCTATGAACCGCATGAATTACCCCCGTCAGTGGTGGAGCCAATGCCGGGTACCTTAAGCCCCGCCTCATATCGAGTACACAGCAGAGTGATGGGTCGCCCGATCTGGTCAGGCGCTGATGCGGTGCGCTCAGAGGGTGCTGCAGATCAGCCTCTGATCCACGGCCGGAGCTTGTCGGGATTCAGTACTGCCCAGATATGCTTGATGCGGGCGCCTGCTATGTCGAAGGCCATCACGTTGATGGTGACGCCATCGAGCTGGATCACCAGGCCGGGCTGCCCGTTGACCGTACGCTCCAGTATGGTCAAGTTGGCTAATGGGCTCGCGCGATCGACGAAGAATCTCGCGATCTGCTCGGCGCCTTCGATCGGGTGGATTTCGGCTCTGACGAGGCCGCCACCGTCGCCGGTCGCCGTGGCGTCGGTGTCGAGGACGGCGATGAGGGCGTCGATGTCCTTGGCCCGCCATGCCCGCTTGAAGTCGCTGACGATCTGGGCCTGCTGCGCGTGCGTCGTGGCGGGCGCGTGCGACGTGCGAACCCGGCGGCGCGCAGACGAGGCAAGCTGGCGACATGCCGTCGGCGTGCGTCCGACGATCTCGGCAACTTCCGGGAACGAGTAGCGGAAGACATCGTGCAGGATGAACGCGACTCGCTCGGCCGGCGTCATCGATTCGAGCACGACGAGAAACGCCATGTTGATCGACTCGTCGAGAGTCACTCGGTCGGCCGGATCGGCAGCGCTGCCACTGGAACGCCCGTTGATCCACTCCGTGCCGTCCGGGAGCGGTTCGGGAATCCATTCGCCGACGTACCGCTCTCGTCTGGCTCGGGCGGAGCCGAGCAGGTCGAGGCAGATGCGGCTCGCGACCGTGGTCAGCCAGGCGCCGGGGGATTGGATGGCTTCCTGCTGGTGCCGCGTCATGGCATACCAGCGGGCGTACGTCTCTTGCACGGCATCCTCAGCTTCGGCCAGGGAGCCCAGCATCCGGTAGGCGAGATTGATCAGTTGACGCCGCTCGCTCATGACGGCGCCCAGGCTCGGATCGATCTGCCCGTGTCCTGACTCGGAATGGGCGGTCATGGTGTCGCCGCCTCCCTCGTTTGCAGCTGCCTTCACCGGTTCCGACGAAACGGCGGCCCGAACTGTGAGGTCGGCGGATCAGCTCACGTTCTGCCGGCCCATGTCGTCGGACTAATGAGACAAGAACATCATCCAGCGACAGGAAACGACCATGGAACTCGTTAACGCGTCGATCATCTATTACAGCGCCACCGGCACCGTGCACACCTTGGCGCTCGCCGCCGCGGAGGGTGCGGACAAGGCCGGCGCGCAGGTGCGCCTCCGCAAGGTTGCCGAACTGGCCCCGCCGGAGGCGATCAGTTCGAGGCCGGCCTGGGGCCAACACCTCCGGGACACCGCCGATGTCAGCGAGGCGAGTGTCGACGACCTGGCATGGGCGGACGTGGTGCTGTTCGGCACCCCGACCCGCTTCGGCAACGTGGCGAGCCAGCTCAAGGCGTTCATCGACAGCGCCGGCGCCTTGTGGATGCAGGGCGGACTCGCCGGCAAGGTGTACACGGCATTCACCGCGAGCAACACCGCTCATGGCGGACAGGAGTCCACCATCCTCTCGCTGGGAAATGTGTTCTACCACTGGGGCGGCATC
>JBPYES010000094.1:0-23479 GCA_051984825.1 Jatrophihabitantaceae bacterium | reverse complement strand
AGCGCCGTCGATGTTCTGACCGTGCGCAAACTATAGCGTTGCTGACTGACAGGGCTGCCGCTCAGCGGTGCGCGACACGCGGTCAGAGGTCGCCCAGGTTCAGCCGTTTCGCTTCGTCGGCTGCGCGTTTCTCGGCTTGCGCCCGCGTGTAGCGCAGCAGCATGTCCGGCCGGGTCCAGCCAGCGACCGCCATCAGCCCACCTTCCGACCCGCCAGCGGCGAGCCACCGATGCGCCGCGGTATGCCGCAGCCGGTGCGGGTGGAAGCCCACGACCCCGGCCGTCACAGCGCGGCCAGCGAGCGTCTTATGCAGCGCGTAGTACGTGAACGCCTTCCCGCGGTCGCCGAGCCACAGCGCGTCCGTAGCGGCCAAACGATGCGATCTCCGGGCGCGCATGTACCTGTCGATCGCACGGACCGTCTGAGGGCCGAACGGGACGCGCCGGCCTTTCCCACCCTTCCCGCGCCGGACGATCGCCCACCCTTCGGGAAGGTTCGTGTCAGGAACGGTCATCGACACGACCTCGCCCGCGCGTAACCCCGTCTCGAGCATGATCCGGATGATCGCTTCATCGCGACGATCCCGCAGCGGGTCCAGACCGGTGCATGCCTTCAGCAGCGCCCGTAGCTGATCGTCGGTCAGCGGTTCAACAACCTTCACGTCCAGCTTCGGCGGGACAGTGCCCACGAGCTGATCCCGCTCGATCTCACCTTCCGCGGCCAGCCACGCCGAGAAGCGGCGCAGCGCGAGCTGCCGAGATCGCGCCGTAGTCGGTTCCGCCCCGTTCGCCAGCAGCTCGGCGACGAAAGCGGCCACCGTGGGCCGATCGAGCACCGGATCCTGGTCGTGGTCGACGCACCACGCGAGGAACCGCCGAACGCCATCGCCATAGCTCTTGACCGTCTGCGGCGACTTCCGCTCGGCGCGTAACGCCAGCTCCCACGAGCCAAGCAGCGCGCCCAGATCGGTGTCCACGGACAGCATGTTATCTGGACTAGCAGCGCTGTACCGAGTAGCGTTCGGCGTGTCAGGCAGTCACAGCCTAACGATTCCGGGGGTTCCGGCCGGGTGATCGGGTTGCGCTCAGTCTAGATAGTCGCGCAAGACCTGTGAGCGGGAGGGGTGGCGCAGCTTGGACATGGTCTTCGACTCGATCTGCCGGATGCGCTCGCGTGTCACGCCGTAGACCTGACCGATCTCGTCGAGGGTGCGCGGCTGGCCGTCGGTGAGCCCGAAGCGAAGCTTGACCACGCCGGCCTCACGCTCGGACAGGGTCTGCAGCACCGACTGCAACTGATCCTGCAGCAGCGTGAACGAGACCGCGTCCACCGCGACGACCGCCTCGGAGTCCTCGATGAAGTCGCCGAGCTGGCTGTCGCCCTCGTCGCCGATCGTCTGGTCCAGAGAGATCGGCTCGCGGGCGTACTGCTGGATCTCGAGCACCTTGTCCGGGGTGATGTCCATTTCCTTGGCGAGCTCCTCAGGAGTGGGCTCGCGGCCCAGGTCCTGCAGCAGCTCACGCTGGATACGCCCCAGCTTGTTGATGACCTCGACCATGTGCACCGGTATGCGGATGGTGCGCGCCTGATCTGCCATGGCGCGGGTAATGGCCTGCCGGATCCACCAGGTGGCGTAGGTCGAGAACTTGTAGCCCTTGGTGTAGTCGAACTTCTCGACGGCGCGGATGAGGCCCAGGTTGCCCTCCTGGATCAGGTCCAGGAACGCCATGCCACGGCCGGTGTAGCGCTTGGCCAGCGACACGACCAGCCGCAGGTTCGCCTCGAGCAGGTGGTTCTTGGCCCGTTCGCCGTCGCGGACGATCCAGCGCAGATCGCGTCGCATCTGGGTGATGAGCTTCTCGGCGGTCTCCTCGGCCTGGCGCAGCCGCTCCGCGGCATAGAGGCCAGCCTCGATCCGCTTGGCGAGGTCGACCTCTTCCTCGGCGTTGAGCAGCGCGACCTTGCCGATTTGCTTCAGGTACGCGCGTACGGAATCCGCCGATGCCGTCATCTCGGCGTCCTTGCGCGCCTGGCGCAGCGCCTCGGACTCCTCCTCGTCGTCCCAGGCGAACTCGGCGGACTCCTCGTCGACCTCGGCCGGCTCGATCGGTCCCTCCGGCTCCAGCTCGTCGACCGCAGCCGCCGCTTCGAGGGCGCTCGCGTCGGGCGCCTGCTCCGCCGTGGCCTCCTCGGGCGATGCCTTCTCTGCGGTCTTGGCGGCCTTCTCCGCAGTCTTGGTGGCTTTCGCCGTAGATTTCGCGGCGGTCCTGGCGGAGGCCTTACCGGGCTTGTTGCTCGTCCGCGCCGGCTTCGCCGCGACTGGCGCGGTAACCCGTTTGGTAGCCGTTGCGGCGGCGACTATGCGCGGCCGCTCGCTGCGGAGTGCTGCTTCGGAATCTGGGGTAGAACTGCGTGCGCCCACAAACGCCCTTTCACCTATGCGCGGACGGATCGAACCCGGCGCGCGGAGTTATTCCGCTGATGCGGCGGGAAGAGGCGGGCCAGCTCGCCGTCTGTTGGTCGCCTCAAACCTCGAGTCCAGTACGTGCGCAGTGACCTGTCGAGCATTGTAACCGCGCCGGCCAAGCGCAGGTGGCAACGTTACTCGCCGCGTCGCTCGGCGGCTGCCATCGCGACGCCCACGATGCCGGCGTTGTTCTGGAGCTGCGCCGGCTTGATCGGCGTATGCAGCTCCAAATACGGCACCCACTTGTCGGAGTCCTTGCTGACGCCTCCACCCACGACGAACAAGTCGGGCGTGAAGAGCTTCTCGACGTGGGACATGTACCGCGATACCCGCTTGGCCCAGCGCTTGTACGGCATCTTCTCCCGGTCGCGGACGGACGCCGCGGCACGCGTCTCGGCATCGTGCCCGTCGAGTTCGAGGTGGCCGAGCTCGGTATTGGGCACCAGCTTTCCATCGACGAGCAGAGCGCTTCCGATGCCGGTGCCGAAGGTCAACAGGATGACGACCCCCGCGACATCGCGGGCCGCGCCGAACCGTGCCTCGGCGATGCCTGCCGCATCGGCGTCGTTGAGGACGATCACGTCCTCGCCGATGGCCTTGGTGAACAGCGCATCGACATCGGTGCCGATCCAGCTGTGGTCGACGTTGGCCGCCGATCGGGCCACGCCGTGCTGGATCACCGCCGGAAAGGTCGCTCCGATGACGCCGTGCCATTCGGCGTGCTCGATGATCTGTGCGACGACGGCCGCGACCGAGTCGGGAGTGGCCGGCTGCGGGGTGGCAATGCGCACCCGCTCGGTGGCGAGCTCGCCGGTGGCGGTGTGGACGAGAGCACCTTTGATGCCGGAGCCGCCGATATCTATGCCGAACGCCTGATCGGGTCGCTCGCCCACGTCTGTCTCCTCCTGGCTGCCTCTGCGCGTACCTTATCCCGGCGCGTGTGGTGCGATGGTCCGGTGACACGAGTCCCGGCTGCGAGCGCTCTCACCGAGCTCGCCACGCAGCTCGCGTCCGGCGCCGGAGATCTGATCCGTGCGCATCGACACGATCACTTCGCGGTCGACACCAAGAGCACGCCGACCGATGTCGTGACCGAGGTCGATCGTGCCGCGGAGGCGTACATCCGCAATGAGCTCGCTCGGCAGCGTCCGGACGACGCCGTGCTGGGCGAGGAGGCCGGCGGGCGCACCGGCACCAGCGGCGTGCGCTGGTTCGTCGACCCGATCGACGGCACGGTGAACTTCGTCCTCGGGCTGCCGCAGTACGCCGTCTCGATCGCTGCTGAGGTCGGGGGGCACATCGTGGCCGCCTGCGTGCACAACCCCGTCAGCCGCGAGCTGTTCCGGGCGACGCTCGGCGAGGGCGCCTTCGTGGGTGAGCAACGCCTGCTCGGCCCCCGCGACGTGCCGGCGCACCGGGCGGTGGTCGGCACCGGTTTCGGCTACGACGCCTCGCAACGTGCGCGGCAGGCGGCGGTCGTCGCGGCCCTGCTGCCCCGTATCGCCGACATCCGGCGCCTGGGCTCGGCAGCGTTGGATCTGTGCACCGTGGCCGCCGGGCGGCTCGACGCATACTTCGAGATCGGGCTGAATCCCTGGGACTGGTCGGCGGGAGCGCTCATCGCGAAGGAGGCCGGCTGCGTGGTGTCGGGGCTCCGCGGCCGGGAGCCGAGCGCGCGGATGGTCGCAGTGGCCGGCCCCGCCCTCGCCCCGCACCTGTTCGGGCTGCTGGAGGAGCTGGGCGCCGACGATGGTCCGTGATGAGCTAGCAGCTCCCTGACGTGGACGCCGTCGGAGTGGGCGTCGGCGTGCGGGCAAGCGGGCCAGCCCGCGCCGGCAGCTGCGTGATATGCCTGGTTTGCATCGCTTTCTGCGCCTGGGTGGTGGGGGCGACCGTCTGGAACTTCGTGCCCAGCGATACGACGACGCCGCTGTCGCTGCGCTGCGTCGGCACGAGCGTCGCACCCGGCAGGTAGAACGACAGAAGTGTCGCCGCATCGCTGCCCTTCGGCCCGTACCGGATCTCGGCGACGCCGTTGACGACGATGCCCGGATCGTCGTTCCCGTAGCCGGTGACGTGGAAGCCGCGCTGGCTCAGGGTGGTGGCGGCCGTCCGGGCCAGGTGTGCGCGATCCGTTGAGTTCAGGACGTTCACATTCACAGCGGCGGGCTGCGGCACGACCGTGTTAGTCGTCGGCGCGCAGCTCTGCGACGAGGCGGACGAATTGCCGGAGTCGGAGCGGTGGATCACCCGCCACCAGACGAGCGCCGTGAGCAGCGAGAGACCCAGCAGGAAGACCAGGGCAGGCAGCGGGCGCCGCGCGGACAAGCGCTCCAACATGCACCTCCCTTGGTGGGACCGGCTGATTGGGGCACCGCCGCGATGACGGATAGGTGCCCAGATGTGGCTCTAGAGGGTATCGCTTTCGCGTCCCGGGAATGCGCAGGCGTGTCCCGCCGTTACCGCGGACTGCCGGCGCGGTACTGTTCCGCGGCCCGATCTGGAAGGGGGGATCGAGCCTTGGGATTTGCGTACCCGTCCCGGGCACAAATCACGGGACCTGGACGTTGGACCCCGGGCTGGCATCCAAAGGCGGTCGCAGCGGCTGAGCAGAAGCTGTGACCGACACATAGCGGTTGCCCGCGCTGACGACAATTCAGCGGCGAGCCGATCGAGGAGTTGAGGGCCGATGGCCACCGATTACGATGCGCCGCGACGTGGCGATGTCGACGAGCTGAGCGAAGACTCGCTCGACGAATTGAAGGCGCGCCGCGCCGAGGCACAATCCGGCACGATCGACGTCGACGAGACGGAGCTCGCTGAGTCCCTCGAGCTGCCGGGTGCGGACTTGTCCAACCTGTCCGGTGAGGAGCTCACCGTCAGGGTGTTGCCGAAACAGGATGATGAGTTCACCTGTTCGCGCTGCTTCTTGGTACATCACCGCAGCCGGCTGGCCCGCGAGAAGAACGGCGAGTACATCTGCCGGGACTGCGCCTGAGCCGACGCTCATTTACGCGCAGCTGACACCGAGCGGATCGAGCCTGTGGCTCGGTCCGCTCAGCCTGCCTAAAGGCCGGGAGACAGCGAGACGCCGCCGTCCACCACGAGCGTCTGCCCGGTGATCCACGACGCGTCCGACGAGGCGAGGAACGCGACCGCTGCGGCGACGTCCTCGGGCTCGCCCAGCCGGCCGAGCGGGTACCGACTGGCCGCGTCCTGTTCATGTCCCTCGTACAGTGCCGCGGCGAACCGCGTCTTGACGACAGCGGGCGCGACCGCGTTGACGCGTATCTGCGGGGCGAGCTCCGCGGCGAGCTGGATTGTCAGCCCGATCAGGGCTGCCTTGCTTACCCCGTAGTAACCGATGCCCGGGGAGGGGCGCAGCCCCGCGATCGAGGCCACGTTGACGACGCAGCTGATCCCGGCCGGGCGTGCCTCGCGCACCCATCGCAGTGCGCCCAGGACGTTGACCTCCATGATCTTGCGGGCCGCGCCTTCGTCCAGGCCCGTCAGCGCGCCGTACACCGGGTTGATGCCGATGTTGCTGACGAGGACGTCCAGCCGGCCGAATGTCTCGACCGCGGCGCGCACCGCCGCGGCTTGGTGATCTGCGTCATCGCCGCGGCCGGCCACTGCAACGGCGCGATCCGGGCCGCCGAGCGTCTCGACCGCGGCAGCCAGCGCATCCGGCTTGCGCGCGGTGACGCAGACCCGGGCGCCCTCAGCGGCGAGCCGCCGCGCCACGGCGAGGCCGATGCCGCGGCTGGCGCCCGTGATCAGTGCGACCTGGCCGGCAAAACGCTCAGTCATCGTGCGCACGCGAGCGAGTGTGCTCCAGGGCGGCAATGACCCGATCTGGATGCCGGGTGCTGATCACCCAGTACGGCGTGGGGTCTTCGGGGTCGTCGAGCCACAGTTGCACGCCCGGGCCGATCCACGGCCGGATCGACACGAACGCCTGCGGGTCGCCCTCACGTCCCACGACGCGTCGCAACGTGGCCGCGTCGAGGGCCACCCAGCCGCTCGTGAACTGCAGTGGCAGGTGCGCGCCGCGTATGTACAACTCGCCACCGGCAATCTTGAGCTCTGCCCGGCCGAGCGCCCAGACGATGAGCGCGGCGAACGGCAACAGGGTGCCGAACGGTATCCAGTCGGTGAGCCGGAGCCCCGAAATATGGAACTCGGCGGCGAGCAGTCCGGCCACGAACAGCGCCACCGGATACCACCACCACGGTGTCCGCAGCCGCTCTCGATACAGCACGGACGGCACCCTGTGCTCCGCGTCCGACGCCATGCGGGCAAGGGTAACGTTGCCCGCCGTGACCAGCGGCGAGAGCGCCTTCCCGGTGCGTGTGGAGGTAAGGCGCATCGACCCCGACGTGCCACTGCCGACGTACGCGATGCGGGGCGACGCCGGGGCGGACATCGTCACCACGGTTGACGCCGTCCTCGCGCCGGGGCAACGCGCGATGCTGCCCACGGGCATCGCGATCGCGCTGCCCGACGGCTACGCGGCGTTCGTCCATCCGCGGTCGGGGCTGGCGGCGCGGACGGGTATGTCGCTGGTGAACGCACCCGGCACGGTCGACTCCGGGTACCGCGGGGAGATCACGGTCAACGTGATCAACCACGATCCGGTCGCGCCGATCGTGCTACGTCGCGGCGACCGGATAGCGCAGCTGGTGATCCAACGTGTCGAGCTCGGCGAATTCGTCGAAGTCGACGCACTGCCGGCGTCCCAGCGGGGGACGGCGGGGCATGGTTCAACGGGCGGCGCCGGGTCGCTGCGTCGTGAGGGAGGAGCCTGATGGCGTTGCGGCGCCGGCAAAAGCGCACCGAGCAGTCCAAGATCGACGCCACGCCGCCCTGGGAGACCCGGCACCGCGACGAGCCGGTGCAGACGGAGGGTCCTTACGACGTGCGTGACGCGCCTGACGACGGGCTGGCCCGGATCGATCTCGGCGCTCTGCGAGTTCCCGTACGCCCTGGTATGGAGATGCGCCTCGACATGAACGAGACGCAGCAGGTCGTCGCGATCACCTTGGTAACGCGAGACGGCCAGATGCAACTCGGCGTCTTCGCGGCGCCGCGCAACGAGGGAATCTGGGACGATGTCCGCCGCGAGATCCGTGACTCGATCGCGAGCGAGCGCGGGCAGGTCAAGGACCGCGACGACGGGCCGTTCGGCACCGAGTTGGTCGGCACGCTGAAAGGCGATGCCGGCAACTCACCTGTGCGCTTCCTGGGAGTAGACGGACCACGGTGGTTCTTGCGTGGCATGCTGCTCGGGCAGGCCGCGACCGAGGCCTCGAAAGCACGCCCTTTCGAGGAGGCGTTCCGCAACACCGTGGTGGTACGCGGCGGCAGTCCCTTGCCGGTGCGCGAGCCGGTGCCGCTGCAATTGCCGCGCGAAGCTGCGGAGCAGCTCGAAGGCCTCGCTGAGGCGGGCGACGAGGACGGGGCGGAACCGTCGTAGTCGGCGTTACTGTTGTCCCGTGGGAGGTCGGTTGTCGTTTCTTTCGCGGCTCACCGCCGACGTGCAGACCCTTGACGCAGCGGAGCTTCAGTCCGATGTCGAGCGGTGCGCGGCGGTGCCGCTCTGCGACCTGCGCCGCGGCATCATCGCGACCGTTACCGGCCGGCTGCGCGCCGTCGTTTACACCCCGCGAGAGACTGCGCCGACCCTTTCGGCCGAGCTGTTCGACGGCTCGGCGGTCATCGACCTGGTGTGGCTCGGCCGGCGCCGGGTCGCCGGTATCGAACCCGGGCGCATGCTGACGGCGCGTGGCCGCATCGGCGTCCACGACGGCCGGCTGGCGATCTACAACCCCTGGTACGAGCTGAGGCCTTCCGCATGACCAGTGATGAGACACCGGGAGAGCGCTTGCGCGAAGAGGCCCGTAGCGACACGGACGAGGAGCCTCGACCCGGCTCGCGGGAGTTCTACCGCCAGCAGATGCTGAACAGCATCGGCGGCTGGTCCGGCACGATCATCACCGCCATTCCGACCGTGGTGTTCGTCGCCGTTAACGCGATAGCGAACCTGCGCTGGGCGATTGCGGCCGCGGTGGGTTCGGCGTTCGTGCTGGCCGGGTATCGGCTGTTGCTGCGTCAGTCGGTGCAGCAGGCGCTGACCGGCCTGCTCGGTGTGGTGGTCGCCTCACTTATCGCCGCGCGTACCGGGCAGGCGAAGGGCTACTTCCTGCTCGGCATCTGGAGCAGCTTCGCCTACGCGGGAGTGCTCGCGATCACCCTCGCGGTGCGCCGTCCTGCTGTGGGCCTGCTCTGGGAGTTCCTCGACCCGACACCGCACGACGACAACGACGGCTCGGTTCCGTGGTACCGGCGCCGGCGTTTGCTGCTCGCGTACACCCTGGCCACCGCAGGGGCCGTGCTGGTGTTCCTCGCCCGCGGCGTCGTCCAGCTCACGCTCTTCGAGCACAACGCGACCGGCTGGCTCGCCGTAGCCCGCATCGCGATGGGGTACCCGCTCTACATCGCGGCGATCGGGTTTGCGTTCTGGGTGGTACGCCGGGCTCGCAACCAGCTCGACGCCGACGCGGCATAGGCCGGGCGACGCTCACACCGCACAGACTGCCTCACGAATCGCCGGCTCCGTCTCGGGCAACGCCACGAACAACAACTCGTCGCCGGGCTCGAGCGGCTCCTCCGGCGTCGGGGTGACCACCCGCGCACCCCGGACGATGGCCACCAATGCGGCGTCGCGCGGCAGCGCGAGCTCGCGCACCGGCAACCCGGCGCAGGGGGCGCCGTCGGGCAGCGTTACCTCGATCAGGTTCGCCTGCCCCTCGCGCAGACCGAACAGGCGCACGATGTCGCCCACCTCGACTGCCTCCTCGACGAGCGCGGCGAGCACCCGAGGCGTCGACACCGCGACGTCGACGCCCCAGGCGTCGGTGAACAGCCACTCGTTGGACGGGTGGTTGATGCGCGCCACGACCCGGCGTACCGAGAACTCCGTCTTCGCGAGCAGCGACACGACGAGGTTCACCTTGTCATCGCCGGTCGCCCCGATGACGACCTCGTACTCCTCGAGTTTGGCGTTCTGCAGGTTTTCGAGTTCGCAGGCATCACCGAGCAGCCAATCTGCGCCTTCCACCCGCCGCGGATCGACCTTGTGCGGATCTTTGTCGATCAACAGCACCTCGTGGCCGTTGTCGACGAGCTCTCGTGCGATGGAGCGGCCGACCGCTCCGGCGCCGGCGATCGCGACCTTCATGAGAACGCTCCTTCCGGGCCCTGTCCGGCGACATCGCGCAGCGTCTGTCTGTGCGAATCGGCGACGAGGACGTACAGCGCATCGCCGTCTTGCACCATTGTCGACGCCGTCGGCAATTCGCCGACACCGAAGCGCGTCACCAGCGCGACTCGCCCGCCCGTGGCCGTTTCGAAGTCACTCAGCCGATGTCCGATCCACCCCTCGTGCGGCGTTACGTGGACAAGGGTGACCGCGCCGGACGGGTCGCGCCACACCTCAGCGGTTGCCTCGCCGAGCACGGCACGCAGCAGCCGGCTGGCCGCCCAGGGCACGGTTGCGATCGTGGGGATGCCGAGCCGCTCATACACCTCGGCGCGCTTGGCGTCATAAATCCGGGCGATCACCTTCTGCACGCCGAACGTCTCGCGCGCCACTCGGGCAGAGATGATGTTCGAGTTGTCACCGCTGCTCACAGCGGCGAACGCGTCGGCGTCCTCGATCTTGGCGGCGACCAGCGTGTCCCGGTCGAAACCGAGCCCGGTCACGGTCGTCCCGTGGAAGCTTTCGCCGAGGCGGCGGAACGCTTCGGGGTTCATGTCGATGACGGCAACACTGTGACCGCGCCCATCCAGTTGGTGCGCGAGCAATGAGCCCACGCGACCGCACCCCATGATCACGACGTGCACGGCGGACACATCTCCTTTCTGCGCGATGTGGCCGCGCTGCCCCGCTGCCGCGACGCTACACAACCGGCCGCGGCAGAGGCGACCGGTAGGCCAGCGTGGCGCCGTATCGTGCACGCGTGAGCGTTGTGACACGAGTCGCCAAGCGGCTGGTCATCGGTAGCCCAGTGCGCTCGGACCGCATGGGGCACTCGCTGCTCCCGAAACGGCTGGCGTTGCCCATCTTCGCCAGCGACGCGCTGTCGAGCGTGGCCTACGCGACGCAAGAGATCTTGCTGGTGCTGACCGTCGGCGGGACGGCGTTCCTGTTCCTCACGCCGTGGATCGCGCTCGCGGTGGTCGTGCTCATGGCGACGGTCGTCGCCTCGTACCGCCAGCTGGTGCGGGCCTACCCGACGGGTGGCGGCGACTATGAGGTGGCCACCAAGAACATCGGCCGCCCGGCCGGCGTGATCGTGGCAAGCGCCCTGCTCGTGGACTACGTGATGACGGTCGCGGTGTCGGTGTCGTCCGGCGTGGACAACATCATCTCCGCGGCCCCGTCGCTGAACCAGCACCGCGTGGCGATGGCGCTCGGCTTCGTCGCAGTGCTGGCGGCGGTCAACCTCCGCGGCATCCGCGAGGCGGGGCTGACGTTCGCCGCGCCGACCTACCTGTTCGCCGCCGGCGTGTTCATCATGGTGATCACCGGGCTGTTCCGCACCCTGGTCGGCGACGCGCCGGTGGCCGAGTCGGCGCACTACGGCGTGCAGGCGCAGCCGGGCTACGGCTCGCTCGGCTTGCTCGCCCTGTGCTTCTTGACCCTGCGTGCGTTCTCGTCCGGATGCACGGCCCTCACCGGCGTGGAAGCGATCGCCAACGGGGTCCCAGCCTTCCGGCCACCGAAGGCACGCAACGCTCAGGTGACGCTGCTGATGATGGGCACCATCGCGTCGTTGATGTTCGCGGGCCTCACAGCTATGGCGCTCATCAGCAAGGTGCACATCACCACGGATTCGTGCAGCCTGATCGGCTTCCCGGACTGCGCGAACACGCCGCAGCGCACGGTGATCGCCCAGGTCGCCGCCGCGGTGTTCGGCGGTCCGCATTCGGTGGGCTTCTTCTACATCCAGGCGATGACTGCGCTGATCCTGGTGCTTGCCGCCAACACCGCGTTCAACGGCTTCCCGCTGCTCGGGGCGATCCTCGCCCAGGACAAGAACCTGCCACGGCAGCTGTACACGCGCGGGGACCGGCTGGCGTACAGCAACGGCATCATCTTCCTCGCAGTCGTCGCCGGCGCGTTGATCTACATCTTCCACGCGAGCGTCACCCACCTCATCCAGCTCTACATCCTGGGCGTGTTCACGTCGTTCACCCTGGGCCAGTCCGGCATGGTGCGGCACTGGAACCGCGCGCTGCGCACCGAACGCGATCCCGAGGAACGACGACGCATCGTGCGCTCGCGGGCGATCAACGCGTTCGGGGCGAGCCTCGCCGGGCTGGTGCTCGTCATCGTTGTGGTCACCAAGTTCACCAAGGGCGCGTACCTGGTGATCATCGCCATGCCGATTCTGTACGCGGTGATGCGCGCGATCAACAGGCACTACACGCACGTTGCGGCGGAGCTCACTCCGGCGGAGCGTCGCGGGCTGATGCTGCCGGCACGCCTCCACGTCGTGGTGCTCGTCTCGAAGGTGCACAAGCCGACGTTGCGCGCTCTCGCGTACGCCAAGGCCACCCGCCCGGACACGCTGACCGCGCTGACCGTCAACGTCGACGACGCCGAAACGAGGGCACTGCTCGCCGAGTGGGAACGGCTCAACCTGCCGGTGAAGCTCACCGTGCTGGAATCGCCCTTCCGTGAAGTGACCAATCCGGTCATCGAGTACATCCGGCAACTGCGCACCGAACGCCCCGGCGATGTCGTGAACGTCTTCGTTCCCGAGTACGTCGTCGGCCACTGGTGGGAGCACCTGCTGCACAACCAGTCGGCGCTGCGGCTCAAGGGCCGGCTGCTCTTCCAGCCAGGCGTGATGGTCACCAGCGTGCCCTGGCAGCTGACCTCCTCTCAGCTGCGGGCAGATGCCGAGCCGCCGGTGGAGCCCCCGGCCAAGGCGCAGCCGGCCGCACCACCCGCCGACGAGCGGGCGGACGCCGAGCAGCGTGCCTGACCTGGTGCAGCTGCAGGTCGGCGCGCCGGCCCACGGCGGGCACTGTGTGGCCCGCGGCCCGGACGGGCGCGTTGTGTTCGTCCGGCACGCACTGCCGGGTGAGCTGGTGCTGGCACACGTCACCGAAAGGTCCGGCTCGTTCTCGCGGGCCGACGCCGTCGACGTACTGGAACCGTCCCCGAACCGGGTCGTGGCGCCGTGTCCACACGCCGGGCCGGGGCGCTGCGGCGGCTGCGATTGGCAGCACGCGTCCGGACCGGCGCAGCGAGAGCTGAAGGCGGCGGTGGTGCGGGAGCAGCTCGCCCGGCTCGCACAGCTGGACGTCCCGGTAACGGTCGAGGAGCTGCCCGGTGGCCTGCTCGGCTGGCGCACTCGCGTCCAGTGGGCGATCGGCCCGGACGGCAGCCTCGGGCTGCGGCGGCACCGCTCACACGATGTCGAGCCCATCGACTTCTGCCCGCTCGGCACCCCGGGTGTCGGCGACTCGCCGGCACCCTCGCCCGGCTTCACCGGCATCGAGGTGGTGCGCGACGACGACGGCAGGCGCAGCGTGCTGGGCCACGCCCCGGGACCGGGCCGGCAAGCGCGGGGACGGCGCCCGCCTGACCGCGTCCGGCTGCTTTCCGGGCCGGCGCGGCTGCGGCACGGCGTCGCGGGCCGGACGTTCGAGGTCGATGCCGCCGGCTTCTGGCAGGTGCACCCGCACGCTGCACAAGCGTTCGCCGGTGCGCTGCTCGACATGGTGTGCGCTCTGCCCGGGGAGCGGGTGATCGACCTCTACGCCGGTGCTGGGCTGTTCACTGCGCTACTCGCCGAGGCAGTCGGTACGGACGGCGAGGTGCTCGGCGTCGAGATGTCGGCGCAGGCAGTTGCCGACGCCGCCGCGAACCTGGCCGACCTCCCGCAGGCAGGCGTCGTGCAAGCGCGGGTCACTCCCGAGGTGGTGGGCGACGCCGACGTGGTGGTCCTCGATCCGCCTCGATCCGGAGCCGGCCGTGACCTTATGGCGGCAATAGCGGCACACGCTCGGCGCGCGATTGGCTACGTTGCGTGCGACCCGGCCACCCTGGCCCGCGACCTGCGAGTGGCGCTCGACGCCGGGTGGCGGCTCACCGGGTTGCGGGCATTCGACGCGTTTCCCATGACGCAGCACGTCGAATGTGTCGCGGTGCTATCTCGCGGTTAGGCTTTGCCGCTATGAGTCGTGTGCTGCCCCGCATTGGGTCCCCGTCCGACTTGCGCGCTCTCTCTCACGACGAGCTGGTGCTCCTGTGCGCCGAGATCCGCGACCTGATCGTCCAGACGATGTCGCGCGCCAGTAGCGGCCACTTCGGTCCGAATCTGGGCGCTGTCGAGCTGACCGTCGCCGTCCACCGGGTGTTCGACTCGCCCGCCGAACCGATCTTGTTCGACGTGGGGCATCAGGCTTACGTCCACAAGATCATCACTGGGCGCGCCGGTCAGATGCCGACGCTGCGCCAGCGCGGTGGCCTATCCGGCTACCCGAATCGCAGCGAGAGTCCGCACGACTGGATCGAGAACTCACACGCGTCCACTGCGCTGTCCTATGCCGACGGCATCGCCAAGGCGTTCCAGGTCCGCGGTGAGCGCCGTCCAGTGGTCGCCGTCGTCGGCGACGGGGCACTCACCGGCGGCATGTGCTGGGAGGCGCTGAACAACATCGCCGCGTCGGATCGTCCCGTCATCGTGGTGATCAACGACAACGGCCGGTCGTACGACCCGACCATCGGCGGGCTGGCCCGGCAACTGGCCGGGCTGCGGCTGCGTCCCGGGTACGAGAAGATGCTCGGGACAGTCAAGCAGCGGCTGCCGCAACTGCCCGTCGTCGGCCCACCGATCTACGACGCGCTGCACGGTGTGAAGCGGGGCATCAAGGATCTGCTGTCGCCGCAGGGCATGTTCGAGGATCTCGGCCTGAAGTATCTCGGCCCGGTCGACGGGCACGACCTGCCCTCGCTCGAGCACGCGCTCTCGCTGGCCAAGCGCTTCGACGGTCCCGTGATCGTGCATGCCGTTACCCGCAAGGGTTACGGCTACGCGCCCGCCGAGAACGACCAGGTCGACCAGATGCACCAGACACGGGGCTTCGACCCCGCGACCGGTAAGGCGCAGCCGGCCACCGGGCGCCGCTGGACGGCGGCGTTCTCCGAGGAGATGCTGCGTATCGGGGCCGAGCGCGACGACATCGTGGCGGTGACCGCGGCGATGTGCGAACCGACGGGGCTCGGCGCGTTCTCCCGCGAGTTCCCGGATCGGTTCTACGACGTGGGCATCGCTGAGCAGCACGCGGTCACGTCGGCCGCGGGCCTCGCTACCGGTGGGCTGCACCCGGTGGTGGCCATCTACGCGACATTCCTCAACCGCGCGTTCGACCAGGTCCTGCTCGACGTGGCCCTGCATCGGCTGCCCGTGACGTTCGTGCTGGACCGAGCCGGGCTGACCGGCGACGACGGCCCGAGCCACAACGGCATGTGGGATCTGGCGATCCTGGGCGTCGTCCCCGGGCTGCGCATTGCCGCGCCGCGCGACGAGCCGACGCTGCGCGCAGAGCTGTCCGAGGCAGTCGACTGGGCCGAGGGGCCCACCGCGCTGCGGTTCCCGAAGACGCCACTGGGCGACGACCTACCTGCGCTGCGGCACGTTGACGGCGTCGACGTGCTGGCCGAGCCGGACGACGGCGCGGTGGACGTGCTCGTCGTCGCAATCGGAGCCGTCGCAGGCGAGGCCCTGGAAGCGGCTGACGCGGTCCGTCAGGCGGGCTACACGGTGCGCGTCGTCGACCCCCGGTGGGTGCAGCCGGTGCCTCCGGCGCTCGCCGACCTCGCCCGCTCGGCGGGCCTGGTTGTGAGCGTGGAGGACGGTGTGGTCGCCGGCGGCGTGGGCGCCCGGGTGTCGCAGGCGATCCGGGCCGCCGGCGTGGACACGCCGACCCGCGAAATCGGCATTCCGGTAGTCTTCCCGGCCCACGGCAAGGTGCCGGAGGTCAAGGTTGCGGTGGGGCTTACCGTTCAGGACATCGGCCGGCGCATCGTGGAGTGGTCGGCGCTCGTTCAACGAAGTGGTGACTCCTCGAGCGACGACGCCTCCGAGCGCCGCGCGGATGAGATCGCCGGCGACTGACCCGGTCTAACTGAGAGGCATGGCGGATGCGCGTTCTGGTCGTAGAGGACGAAATGCAGTTGGCGGAAGCTGTTGCCCGGGGGCTGCGCCGGGAGGGCATGGCAGTCGACGTCGCATATGACGGCGATGACGGGTACCGGAAGGCGGCCATGACCCGCTATGACGTGATCGTCCTCGATCGTGATCTGCCTGGCATCTCGGGCGACGACATCTGCCGCCGGCTTTCCGATGAGGGGGTGCTGACCCGGGTCATGATGCTGACCGCCAGCGGCACCGTTGAGGACAAGGTGTCCGGGCTCGCACTCGGCGCTGATGACTATCTCGCGAAGCCGTTCGCGTTCGCCGAGCTGGTCGCGCGGGTGCGCGCCCTGGGCCGGCGCACGACCCCGGCTGCCCCGCCGGTGCTGAGTGCCGGTGACATCGAACTCGACTCCGCGCGTCGCACGGTGACGCGCGCCGGCGAGATGATCGACCTCACCCGCAAGGAGTTCGGCGTCCTCGAGACGCTGATGATGGCGCACGGCGCGGTGGTCAGCAGCGAGGAGCTGCTCGATCGGGTGTGGGACGAGAACGCCGATCCGTTCACCACCACGGTGCGGGTGACGATGATGACGTTGCGCCGGAAGCTCGGCGAGCCGCCGATCATCGACACCGTGGTCGGTTCCGGCTACCGGATCGACCCGGCGGCCCTGGCGCCGGGCGCGGAGGAGGCCGGATCGCTCCTGTGAGACTTCTCCGCCCTACGCTGCGCATCCGCATGGCGTTGCTGTACGGCGGTTTAGTCTTGCTCGTCGGTGCGAGTCTGCTCGTCGCGTCGATTGTGCTGATGGACCGGGCGATCACCCGGCTCGCGTTTTTCAACAAGCAGGGCACCGTCACCATCACCGATAACTCGGGGGGTACGCAGACCGTCAGCCCGTCGGCCCTGGGGACGCAGGCACGGCACCAGACGCGCGACTACCTGCTGCACACCGGTCTGATCTACTTCGCAGTCATCGTGATCATCGGCGCAGCCGGCGGCTACCTGCTCGCCCGGCAGGCGCTGCGCCCGATCGCCAAGGTCACTCGCACTGCTCGGCAGCTGTCCACCGAGACGCTCGACCAGCGCATCGACCTGGGCGGGCCGGACGACGAGCTGCGTGAGCTGGCGGACACGTTCGACGACATGCTGGCTCGGCTCGACGCTGCATTCGACGGGCAGAAGCTGTTCGTCGCGAACGCGAGCCACGAGCTGCGCACACCCTTGTCCGTCATCCGCACCGAGCTCGATGTCACGCTGTCCGACCCGGACGCGTCACGTGACGAACTGCGGCGCATGGGGGAGGTGGCCCTAGCCGGTACGGAGCGGGCACAGCGGCTGGTGGGCTCGCTGCTGACCCTGGCGCGGCTCCAGTCCGGCGACCGGGGCCAGCTCGCGGTGCGCGAACCCGTCGACCTCGCGGCCTTGGTCGCGCCCGTGCTGGCCACCGTCGCCGGGGAAGCCGCGGAACGGTCCATCTCCATCGACACGGAAACGAGCACTGCGCGTACGACCGGCGACCCCCGGCTGCTGGAGCGGCTGATCGGCAACCTCGTCGAGAATGCGGTGCGGCACAACGTCAACGGCGGCTGGCTGCGGGTCAGCTGCGGGGAGATGGACGGGCGGGTATGGCTGCACGTCGCGAACGGCGGGCAGGTGATCCCGCCGGGCGATGTCGACGGGCTGTTCGAGCCGTTCCGCCGTGGCGGCAAGTTGCGCACCGGGACGCGCGGCGCCGGCCTGGGCCTGTCGATCGTGCGCCTGATCGTGGAGGCCCATCACGGCCGGCTGCAGGCCGCGGCACCGCCCTTCGGCGGGCTGGCCGTGCGCATCGAATTGCCCCGTGCTGCCGACGAACCAGTTGCGGTGGGAAACCCGCTAGCGGAGCGCGTCGGTCAGCGCGGCACTGGTGAGGTCGATCTGCCAGGGTCGCGCGCCTAGCCGGGCGAGTTCAGCACGTACCGCATCTTCGGTCAGCGGTTGCGGCGGCTGCCACGCCAGTTGGCGGACGACGTCGGAGGCGAGCAGGTTCTGCCCCAGCACTTGATACCGCTCGGCCATCCCCACGATCACGGCCCGGCAGCGGGCGAGTCGCTCCGCCGCCTCGGGTGCGCGATCGCGCCACCGTGACGACGGAGGCACCGCATCCCCGCTGCCTCCGATGATCCGAGGAAGGTCGTTTTCGGCCAGCTCGCGTGCCTCGACGAGCGCGGTGAACCACCGCGTCGTCTGGCGCCGCTGCCGTGGCCCGCCGAAGACGGGCAGCGCGACCAGGTCGGCAGCGCGGCGCGGATTCGCGCGCGCGGCGGCGATGATGGCGGAGTCGGGCAAGAGCCGGCCTGGCGCGACGTCACGCTCGGCTGCATACCGATCTCGGGTGTACCAGAGCGCCCGCACAGCGGCCAGCTGGCGTCTGGTGCGAAGCGTATGGATGCCCGACGTGCGCCGCCACGGCTCCTCGCGCGGAGCTGGAGACGGTGCGACGCGTTCTGCCTCGAACTCCTGCTCCGCCCATTCCGCTTTGCCGGTGCTCGCGAGCTCGGCCGCGAGCGCCTGACGCAGCGCGACGAGCAGCTCGACGTCGAGGGCGGCGTAGACCAGCCAGTCGTGCGGCAGCGGCCGGGTGCTCCAGTCAGCGGCCGAATAGCCCTTCTCCAGCCGCACGCCGAGGTGCTGCTCGACCATGGTGCCCAGGGCGACCCGGTTGTCACCGAGCAGCCGGCCGGCGAGCTCGGTGTCGAACAGCCGCGACGGGTGCAGGCCCACCTCGGCCAGGCAGGGTAGGTCCTGGTTCGCGGCATGCAGGATCCACTCGGCGTCGCTGAGGGCCTCGGTTATCTCGTGCAGGTCGGGCAGCTCGATCGGGTCGATCAGCACTGTGCCGGCACCCGCCCTGCGCAGCTGCACCAGGTACGCGCGTTGGCTGTACCGGTATCCGGAGGCTCGTTCAGCGTCGACTGCCACTGGGCCCGTGCCGCGTCGTAACGCCTCGACGGTGGCACGCAACTGCGCAGGGGTGGTTATGGGGTCCGGGACACCGTCGCGCGGCTCACGCAGTATCGGGACCTCGCCGATGGGCGCGCCGGACTCGTGCGCGTCGGTGGACGACATGAGGCAGAGGCTATTCACGCGGGTTCTTGAGGACCGTAACCCCCTCGGGCGGCACTCCGGCCGCGGTGCACAGCATGTCGACGAACGCAAGCAGATGCGGGCCCAGGTCAGAGGTGCGGGCCGTCCAGGACCCGCGCAGCTCCAGTGCCACCGAGGTGCGCGGCCCGTGGACGTCGCCGAACCGGGTGGACGTCGTCTGCGTGACGGTGCCACCGGCGGCGAGGTAACCGGCGCCGCGGGCCTCGAGTGCCTCGGTGAGCCAGCTCCAGCCGACCTCCGGCAGCAACGGATCGCCGGCCATGCTCGGATCCAATTCGGCTTGGGCGAACGCGACGAGCCGGAGTGTGCCTTCCCAGGCCTCGGCGCCGTCCGGGTCGTAGAGGAGCACGAGCCGTCCCGTGGACAGCTCACTGCCGTCGGCGCCGCGGATGTCGGCCGCCAGCGCGTGGCTCCACGGCGCGAGCCGCTGCGGCGGGCGGATCGACTCGACGCGGGCCTCCGGGCGCACGACGGTGCGCTGCAGGCTGTCGACCGCCTCGCGAAACTCGGCCGGCGCCAGTGCTGGATCGCGCTCGCGCATCGGCGGTGGTTGCTCAGTCATCTCGACAGGCTGGATGGGGCTGATGTGGCTCACGGGAATGATAGTCCGGATCAAGCGGCATGCCGCAAATGCTGATAACGGCCCTGGCGGGCGAGAACCAGCGGCGGGTCGACTATCAGGCCGGTACCGCAGTCCGCGCAAGCCCGGTCGGGGCAGCCGCCTCGATGCCCGTCGACGCAGGGCGGAATCTCGGCCTCACGGCGCTGGCCGCACGTCGGACAGTCGAGGTACAGCATCATGTGGACCTCCGCAAAGGCGACTCCACTTCCTGGTCGTGACGTTGGCACGGGTCACCGACAAAATCAGCTAGGCGCGCCGTGTCCGGGAGCACCGTGCGACTATGAGGACGATGCTCGCAGATTCCCTTCTCGTGCGTGCCGCCCAGGGGCGCCCGGGTGCTCGCCCGCCGGTGTGGTTCATGCGCCAGGCGGGCCGGGCGCTGCCCGAATATCGCGCCGCGCGCGAGGGCACGACGATGCTCGAGGCGTGCCGCGACCCTGACCTGATCACCGAGCTGACGCTGCAGCCCGTGCGCCGGTACGGCGTTGACGCGGCGATCCTCTTCTCCGACATCATCGTGCCGCTGGCGGCGGCGGGCGTAGGGGTCGACATCGTTCCCGGCGTCGGCCCGGTGATCGACAAGCCGGTGCGGACGTCATCGGACCTGGACGGGCTGCGCGCACTGCATCCGGACGACGTGCCGTATGTGACATCGGCGGTCCGCACGCTGGTCCGCGAACTGGGTGACACCCCCCTCATCGGGTTCGCCGGGGCGCCGTTCACGCTGGCCAGCTACCTCATCGAGGGCGGCCCGTCCCGCGACTACGCGCGGACCAAAGCGCTGATGCACAGCGACCCGCAGCTGTGGCACGCGTTGCTCTCCCGGCTGGCAGCGATCACCGCAGCGTTCTTGCGGGTACAGCTCGACGCCGGGGTGTCGGCGGTGCAGCTGTTCGACTCGTGGGCAGGCGCCTTGTCGGCTGCCGACTACCGGGCGTACGTGCTACCGCACAGCCAGGCTGTACTGTCTGCCGTCCGAGACGCGCCGCGGATTCACTTCGGCGTCGGTACCGGTGAGCTACTTGCGCTGATGCGCGAGGCGGGCGCGGACGTCGTCGGCGTCGACTGGCGGGTGCCGCTGGACGAGGCGTCGCGGCGGCTCGGCCCCGGCGCGGTGGTACAGGGCAATCTCGACCCGGCGCTGCTGCTGGCCGACTGGCCGGTCATCGAGCGCGAGACGCGCCGGGTCGTCGCCGAAGGCCGTGCCGCAACAGGGCACATCTTCAACCTCGGCCACGGCGTGCTGCCCGACACCGATCCGGACATGCTCACGCGTGTCGCTGAGTTGGTGCGCTCCCTCGGCTGAGCGGGCGCGGCGGTTCGGGATGATGGAGCGGTGCGCGTCGTCGTAGTCGGTGGGGGCATCTCCGGGCTGTCGGCGGCGTGGCGTCTCGCCGAGTACGTCGTGGACGCCGACGTGGTGGTGCTCGAGGCCGCAGACGCGGTGGGCGGCAAGCTCCGCGTGGCGTCCGTGGCCGGCATCCCGGTCGATGTCGGCGCCGAGGCGCTGCTGGCCCGCCGGCCCGAGGGCGTCGAGCTGGCCAAGGCCGCGGGACTGGGCGACGCGCTGATCGAGCCGCTGACGACGTCGGCCGCGGTGTTCGCAGGAGGTGCCCGTCACCCACTGCCGGCGCGGACCATGCTCGGCGTGCCGGGCGACATGAACGCCCTGCGCGGCAGCGGTGTTCTCAGCGATGCCGCCGCGTCCCTGGTGGACAGTGAGGGATCCCGCCCTCCTCTTGAACCGCTGCTTGGGGACGTGGCGGTGGGGCGGTTGGTGCGAGGCAGGCTCGGCGACGAGGTAGTCGAGCGGCTTGTCGAGCCCCTGCTCGGGGGCGTCTACGCCGGGCGCGCGGACGGGCTGTCATTGCGCGCCACCATGCCGGCCCTGGCCGCGCAGTTGCGCGAGGGCGGATCCCTGGTACGCGCCGCGGCAGCCGTCAGCCGCGGCGCCGCCGGCAGCAGTGGGCCGGTATTCACGTCGCTTGCCGGGGGACTGGGCCGGTTGCCGGCCGCGCTGGCCGCCGGCGGACGTTTCACGGTGCGCACGGGCGTCACGGTGCGGACGATCAGGCGCACGCCGGCAGGTTTCGCGCTGGACTGCGGCCCGGTGCCGAGACCGGAGCTCGTCGAGGCGGATGCGGTGATCGTGGCAACGCCACCCGGCAAAGCGGCCCGGCTGCTGCGCGACATCGCGCCGGCCGCAGGCGCCGAGCTGTCCACAGTGGACACCGCCAGCATGGCGATCGTCACGCTGGCCTACCGGGACGTGACACCGCCAGCGGGCAGTGGCCTGCTGATCGGCACCCGTGAGGGTTACCGCGTCAAGGCAGTCACCCTCTCGTCGCAGAAGTGGCCGATCAGCCGGGGGGGCCTCACCATCCTGCGTGCATCGATCGGCCGGATCGGCGAGGCCGCCGACCTGCAGCGTGACGATGCCGAGCTGATCGCCCTGGTGCGGCACGAGCTGCCCGCGTTGATCGGCGTCGACGCTTCGCCTGTCGATGCGCTGGTCACCCGGTGGGGCGGCGGGTTGCCGCAGTATGCAGTCGGTCACCTCGACAAGGTGGCCCGCATCCGGGAAGCCGTCGCCGCCGTTCCCGGCCTCGCCGTCTGCGGTGCCACCTACGACGGGGTCGGCATACCGGCATGCATCGCGTCCGGACAGCAGGCGGCCGAACGCGTCCTCGCCCGCGAGGGACAATAGACACCATGGTCGACGGCAAGGCAGCCCGCGAGCTCAATCAGGTGATCCGCTACACCGCATGGTCGGTGTTCCGCGCCGGCGCGCCGATCGGCGACGCCGACCGGGGTCGCCTCGCCGCCGAGGTCGGCGACCTGTTCGACCAACTGGCAGCCAAGGACGTCACAATCCGCGGCACCTACGACGTCAGCGCACTGCGGGCGGACGCCGACCTGATGATCTGGTGGCACGCTCCCTCCGCCGACGCCCTCCAGGACGCGTACGCGCGCCTGCGCCACACTGACCTCGGCAGGCACCTGGTGCCGGTGTGGTCGTCCATGGCGCTGCACCGCCCTGCCGAGTTCAACAAAAGCCACATACCGGCGTTCCTCGCCGAGGAAGAGCCACGGGCGTATGTGTGCGTCTACCCGTTCGTGCGCTCCTACGAGTGGTACCTGCTGCCGGACGCCGAGCGCCGGGCGCTGCTTGCAGAGCACGGGCAGATGGCACGTGAATACCCCGACGTCCGGGCGAACACCGTCGCGTCGTTCGCCCTCGGCGACTACGAGTGGATGCTGTGCTTCGAGGCCGACGAGCTGCATCGCATCGTCGACCTCATGCGCCACCTGCGCGGGTCCGAGACCCGCCGCCACGTCCGCGCCGAGGTGCCGTTCTTCACCGGCCGGCGCCGCAGCGTCGACGAGCTGGTCGCCGCCCTGCCGTAGGGCGCCCTGGTCGCGCTCGCGACCTCGGTGAGACCGTCTGCAACGGGACGGCCCCTGCCTGTGTCTATCTCGTAGGTTCGTCTCCCCGGCGAGGTGCGTGATGATCGCGAGACAGCTCTGGATCGGAATCGGCCTACTCGCGGGCGCCGTCGCGGTCGCGGGTTGCGCCTCCACCACCCGCGGCGGCGCGACCGGCGCGATCGGCACCACGCCCGCAGCCACCTCGGTCAGTCCGCCCACGTCCGCGGCACCCTCCACATCGGCCGTCTCGTCTACATCGGCCGTTCCGGCCACATCGCCCCGGGCGGCGTCATCCACACGCGCCGTTCCGGCGACGCCGGCGCGGACGAGCACTGCACCGTCGGCACGCCCGACATCCGCGCATCCGGCGCCGGTGACGACGAAGGTGCCAGCCGACGCGTCCGCCCCGGCCGCCGGCGCGTGTTTGCGGTCGGCCGGTGCTCAGGTGCTGGTGTTGATCAACCCGGACGTGCCGCAGCCGCGCTGCGTGATCGTCGCTGCGGGGCAGCACTTGGCAGTCCGCAACAACACGGGCGAGATGGGCCAGTCCGCCCGTACGGTCACACTGCACTGGGCCGACTACGCGCCGCGGACGC
>JBPYES010000093.1:0-9460 GCA_051984825.1 Jatrophihabitantaceae bacterium | reverse complement strand
TGGATCGGTTGTGGCTCTTCCTGGTTCGTCATTGGTGGCTCCTGTCCTGCACGTGCCGCCACGGTAGGTGGCCTATCTGGGGAGCGCCGATGCGTTCTGTCAGAGCCAGCTCGTACCTTGATGGGTATGCGCGTGGCCAGCGACATCGTCCCCAGCACCGGAGTCTTCAAAGTCGTTTCCGACTTCGACCCGTCGGGTGACCAGCCCGCCGCGATCGACGACCTCGAGCGCCGCATCCAGGCGGGGGAGAAGAACGTCGTGCTGCTCGGCGCCACCGGCACGGGCAAGTCGGCCACTGCTGCGTGGCTGGTCGAGCGGGTGCAGCGGCCCACCCTGGTCATGGCGCCCAACAAGACCCTCGCCGCCCAGCTCGCCAACGAGCTACGCGAGATGCTGCCCGGCAATGCGGTGGAGTACTTCGTCAGCTATTACGACTACTACCAGCCCGAGGCGTACGTCCCGCAGACGGATACGTACATCGAGAAGGACTCCTCGATCAACGACGAGGTCGAGCGGCTGCGCCACTCGGCGACCATGTCATTGCTCACCCGGCGTGACGTCGTGGTGGTCGCCACCGTGTCGTGCATATACGGCCTCGGCACGCCGCAGGAATACGTCGACCGGGCGCTGCGGCTTCGGATCGGGCAGGAGCTTGATCGCGAGAAGATCCTGCGCCGGCTCGTCGAGGTGCAGTACGCCCGCAACGATCTCTCGTTCACCCGGGGCACGTTCCGGGTGCGCGGCGACACGATCGAGATCTTCCCGATGTACGAGGAACTTGCCGTACGCGCCGAGATGTTCGGCGACGAGATCGAGCGGCTGTACTACCTGCATCCGCTCACCGGAGAGGTGGTGCGCGAAGTCGAGGAGGTCTTCATCTTCCCCGCGACGCACTACACGGCCGGGCCGGAGCGTATGGAGCGGGCGCTGCGTGGCATCGAAGCCGAGCTGGAAGATCGCCTGGCCGAACTGGAGAAGCACGGCAAGCTGCTGGAGGCGCAACGGCTGCGCATGCGCACGGCGTACGACGTCGAGATGATGCGCCAGGTCGGGTTCTGCTCCGGCATCGAGAACTACTCGCGGCACATCGACGGCCGCTCTGCCGGCAGCGCGCCGAACTGCCTGCTGGACTACTTCCCCGAGGACTTCCTGCTCGTCATCGACGAGTCGCACGTGACTGTGCCGCAGATCGGGGGCATGTACGAGGGCGACATGTCCCGCAAGCGCACTCTCGTCGAGCACGGCTTCCGGCTGCCGTCAGCCATGGACAACCGGCCGCTCAAGTTCGAGGAGTTCCTCGACCGCATCGGGCAGACGATCTACATGTCGGCGACGCCCGGCCCGTACGAGATGGGCCGGACGAAGGGCGATGTCGTCGAACAGGTGATCCGCCCGACCGGCCTGGTCGATCCGGAAATCGTCGTCAAACCCACCAAGGGACAGATCGACGATCTGGTCCAGGAGATCCGAGAACGCGCTGAGCGCGACGAACGTGTGCTCGTCACCACCCTCACCAAGAAAATGGCGGAGGACCTCACGGACTACCTGCTCGAGCAGGGCGTCCGAGTGCGGTATCTCCACTCCGAGGTCGACACGCTGCGCCGGGTCGAGCTGCTGCGTGAGTTGCGCCAGGGTGAGTTCGACGTGCTGGTCGGCATCAACCTGCTGCGTGAGGGCCTCGACCTGCCCGAGGTGTCGCTGGTGTCGATCCTGGACGCCGACAAGGAGGGCTTCCTGCGCTCGGGCACGTCGCTGATCCAGACGATCGGCCGTGCCGCCCGAAACGTGTCGGGGCAGGTGCACATGTACGCCGACACGATCACGCCGTCCATGCAGAACGCCATCGACGAGACGAACCGCCGGCGGGCCAAGCAGATTGCCTACAACAAGGAGCGCGGCATCGACCCGCAGCCGCTGCGCAAGCGGATTGCCGACATCACCGACCGGCTCGCCCGTGAGGCCGCCGACACCGAGGCGCTGCTCGGTCCCGAGGCGGTGCCTGTGGGCGGGTCCGGCCGCTCCCAGTCGCGCGGCAAGTCGGCGGTGCCCGGTCGGGGCGGGCGCGGCGCCGCGGGCGTGGTCGGCGTCGGGGCGCACGCGGGTGGCGGGCTCGACGTGGCAACAATGCCGCGGGCACAACTGGCCGATCTCATTCAGCAGCTGAACGAGCAGATGCTCGGCGCCGCCCGCGAGCTGCAGTTCGAGGTCGCCGCCCGGCTGCGCGACGAGATCGCCGAGCTGAAGAGGGAGCTGCGCGGCATGGACCTGGCCGGCGTCAAGTGACGACGGCCGAGGTAGCCCGCTGCGAATCGCGTGCCGTGCCACGATGGGGTCGTGCCGGGGCGTAGCGCGACGATCGGGGTTGTCGTCGCGTCGCTCGTGCTGACGGCGGCCTGCGGCACCCGCTTGCCCGATTCGGCGTTCACCCGTAGTGGCGGGAACGCTTCGCCCACCGCGCCAGAGCAGCAGGGACCCGACGTCGGCGTCAGCGCGAACCAGATCACTGTTGGGATCGTGGCCAGCCTCACCGGGCCGCTCGGCAGCGACACGTTCTCACCACCGATGTACGGCGCACGCGCCTACTTCGCGGCGCTGAACGCGCGCGGTGGTCTCAACGGCCGCACCGTCAAGGTCGTGACCTGCGACGACCAGTCGACCGGATCAGGCAACCAGCAGTGCGTGCACGAGCTCATCGACAGCGATCACGTGTTCGCGCTCACGGCAACGACCGTGCTCGATTACGCCGGGGCGTCGTACGTGAACAGCAAAGGCGTGCCCGACATCGGCGGCGAGCCGGTCACGACCGCGTACGACCAGTACCAGCACCTGTACTCGATCGCCGCCAGCTACGAGCCGCGCGACGGAACGGTCGGCTGGGACGGCAAGATCGGCGACAGCACCGAGGTCTACCGCTGGCTGCACCAGAAGCTCGGCGCCCGCACAGCGGCGGTCGTGTACTACAACCAGGCGAGCTCGGCGCGGTACGCCCGGCAGATCGAGCACGGACTGCGCGTCGAAGGCTTCAACGTCGTACCGGAGGAGGTCGACTTCGCGCTGCCCGACTTCACCGCCGCCGCCCTGGACCTCAAGGCACGCAAGGTCGACGTCCTCTTCGATGCGCTCGACACTTCCGGCAACGGCGCGCTGTGCAAGGCAATCGACCAACAGGGCGTGCAGCTCACCGCAAAGATGACCACGGTCCAGGGCTGGAACGATCGGGTGCGCACCGACTACGCGGACGCGCCACATTGCCGCAATGCCCTCTACGCCACCGCGAACGAACGCAACTACGAAGACACGTCCATCCCGATCGTCAGGCAGTTTCGCGACGATGTGGCGAAGTACTTCCCGCAGCGACCCCTGTCGATGTGGATGCTCGAGGGATGGGCCGCTGCCCAGTGGCTCTCCGACGCCATCTCCTCATGCGGTGCCGCGGTCACACGTCAATGCGTCGAGGGATTCATGAACCGGGCGACGCCGTATGAGGGGCACGGCCTCATCGTGCCGCTGGTATTCGAGCGCTTGGCCACGCCGCCGAAGACCGTACGTGCGTGCTTCAACGTCGCTCGCTGGCAGGACAGCGCGCATGACGGACGCGGTGGCTGGGTCACCGCGGTGCCGGACATGATGACGAACTGCTACGAGGTGCCGGAGCTACTCGATAGCGCGTAACCCGGTCCGCCCTCGGCCGGTAGGTCGGCAGGCTCGCCCGCGAAGACCACAGCTCCGCGGCCGAGCAGGTACACGACTCGCGCGATAGGCAGCACGGCTGCCGAGTCTGGCTCGACCAGCACGATGGCTGCGTCACTCGACTCGGCCAGCCTGGTCAGGACGCGGTACAGCCGGGCAATCACGGGCGCGGCCAGCCCGCGGCTGAGCTCATCGATCAGCAGTAGCCGGAACGGGCGTGCCAGTGCCCGGGACAGCGAGAGCATCTGCTGTTCGCCGCCGGAAAGCGTGCCTGCCAGTTGGTCGCGCCGCTCATCCAGCTCGGGGAACGCCTCGACCACGACGGCAAATGCAGCCTCGGCACGGTCGCCGGCGAATAGCGCGACGTTGTCCGCCACGGTCAGGTCCGCGAACACGCCCCGTTCGTCCGGCACGAACAGCAGCCCGTCCCGTGCCCTGCGGTATGCCAGTCTTCGGGTGATGTCGCGGCCGTGCCAGCGGACGGTGCCGCCGGTCGGCTGGATCAGTCCGGCGAGCGTGCGGAGCAGCGTCGTCTTGCCGGCGCCGTTCGGCCCGAGCATGGCAGTGATGCGTCCCGCCGGCACATCGAGGTCCACGCCGTGCAGCACCTCGACCGGGCCGTAGCCGGCACGCAGGCCGCGCACCTGCAGCTCGACCGTCATTTGCCCACCCCGATCGCGAAGGCCGCCGCGGTGGCGGGATCGGCACGCACTTGCGCCGGCGTACCCGCCGCGACGATGTGGCCGCGTGCCAGCACGTGAACCACATCCGCGGCGGCGAATACGAGCGGTAGGTCGTGTTCGACGATCACTACGGCGCGCCCGGCGGCGGCCATTGCGCGCAGCGCCACCGGCACGCGGGCGGCCTGCTCGTCGTCGAGGCCACTGGTCGGTTCGTCGAGCAGCACGACACGAGGCTGGCCGGCCAGCGCGCGGGCGAGTTCGACCAGGCGCAGTGTGCCGGTGGGCAGCGTCGAGGCGCGCACGGTGGCCACATCGGCCAGGCCGAGCAATTCGAGCATCGCGGCCACCCGCTCGTCCGTGCCGGTGGGGCGGCCGGCGTTCTCCGCGCCGATGCGCACGTTGTCGGCGACGGAGAGCGACCCGAAGATCGCCAGTCGCTGGAACGTCCGCGCCAATCCGCGTCGAGCGCGGGCGTCGGGCGAGAGCCGGGTGACGTCCTGTCCGTCGAGCAGTACTCGCCCGCGGTCGGGCCGAAGTTGCCCGGCAAGGCACGCGAACAACGTGGTCTTGCCGGCGCCGTTCGGTCCGATCAAAGCGGTCACCTGGCCGGCCGGCACGGTCAGGTCCACCCCGTCCACGGCGACGAGGCCCCCGTACGAGCGGGCAACGCCGCGCGCCTCCAGGGCCGCGGTCATGACGCGCTCCGACGCAGCACCGCGGCAACCTGCTCACCGCGCGGCGTGAGCCGCAGCCCGGGCCGCGGGGGCGGCGCGGCGCGGGCAGTGTCGACCGCGCGGCGCAGTGTCGCCATCAGCCCGCCCGGCATCCGGCCGAGCAGCAGCGCCAGCAGGCCGACGAGGGCAGCCGATGCGCCCGGCACCGTGGCCGAGTCGATACCTACCAGAAGGCCCGCTGCGAGGACGGCACCTGCGATGTCGTTGCTGCCGAAGACGACCACCGCCCCGAACCACAGCAGCCCCTGCACCGGGTCGAACGTCGCGGCATCGAACGCCTCCGTCGCCTGCCCCAGGAGCGCCCCGCCGATTCCGGCGAGCAGGGACGCCACCGCGAATACCTCGATCTTGCGCAGGCTGACGTTCACCCCGGCTGCGCGCGCGGCTTCCTCGTCGTCACGGATCGCCGCAAGCGCGCGCCCGGTGCGTCCTGCCCGCAGGGCCACGACGACGAGCACGGCGACGGCGAGTGCCACGAGCGCGAACAGGTAGAACGCCCGGTCGCTGGCGAACGGTCCCGGGCGGCTCAGCCGCAGGTCCGAGGTGAAGATCGGCTGCGCGAAGACGAACCGGCTGGCCACCGTGCCGACGGCGAATGTTGTGATCGCCAGGGCGATGCCGTGTCGCCGGATCGCCGGCCAGCCGGTGAGCACGCCCACCGGCGTGACGAGGACGCCGGCCAGCAGCAGGGCGACGAGGGCGGGCACGTGACCGTGGGCGGTCAACGCGCCGCACAGGAGCGCGCCGAGGCCGGCGTAGCCCGCCTGGCCGAGTGAAATCTGCCCGGCCAGGCCACTGACCGCGACGAGAGACAGCAAGATGATGGCTAAGCCCGGCAGCTGTAGCGCGGTGCGCAGGTCGGTGGCGCTGAAGCCGAGTGGCATGAGCAGCAGCACCATGAGCGTGATCGCCCAGCCCGCCGACGCGCGCGGCGTGGGCACGGCGGCAGTGAACCGCATCCCGCCGTCCCGTGCCGGGATGAGCCGCGGCAACGCGATCACCGTGACGAGCAGCGCGACAACGAACAAGTTCGACTGCAGCGCCCGCAACACGACGCCCGCATCTCCCTGCCAGTGCAGCAAGGTCAGCTCGCTCTGCCCGACGCCGATTACGAGCGCCGCAACGACCGCCACGGCCGGCCGCGACATCCCCGCGATCACCGCGACGACCATCGTCTCCAGGACGACGAGCGTCGGCTGCACCGGGTCGAGGCGCAGCTGCGGGGCGAGCAGCACGCCCGCGAGCCCGGCGAGGAAGCTGCCGAACGACGCCGCGATCGCAGACAGGGCGTCGGTATCCACGCCGGCGAGCTCGGCGAGTTCACGGCCGTTCACGACCGCGCGCATTGCGGTGCCGAGGTGCGTGGCGTGCATGACGACGAGCGTCAGTAGCGTCGCCAGGACGACGGCGCCCAGGTCGTACAGCACGTCGGCGCTGATGCGCACGCCGCCCCCGAGGCTCACCGCTGTCGTGGGGAAAAGCCGAGGCGGGTTCGTGCGGGCGTTCGTGCCCCACGCCAGGTAGGCGATGCCGACGCACAGCACCAGCACGCCGAGACCGGCGACGAGCCGCTCGGCCTCGGATGCGCCACGCCGCTGTAGTTGCCGGAACACCGCTGCGTCGAGCACCCACCCGATCGCGGGCGCGATGACGAAGACGGCAAGCAGCACAGACAGCCACAGCGGCCAATGCCACTGCGTCACCATCTGCCACAGCAGGTACGCCACGAGCATGGCAATCGAGCCGAACCCGAGGTTGAAGACGCCCGTGAGCCGGTAGGTGGCGATCAGCCCGATGCCGATCAGCGCGGCGACGCAGCCGATGCCGAGGCCGGCGAACGCGAGGTTTGCGGCGAGCACCGCTTCGGCCCTACCGCTCCATGCTGCGGGGTTCGCAGACCGGGCACGGCTCGAGGGCGCGCTCGCGCATCTCCGCCTCGCTGATCCGCACCGCCCCGTGCCGGGCGAGTGGGCAGCCTGCGCGGTGATACGTCTGGCCCTGCGCCGTCGCCCAGAGCCCATCGTCGATGGGCGGCGGAGGCGGCGTCGGCTCGGACGTAAGCAGCGCCGCATGCAGGTCGGCCAGCAGTTGCCGGTCGCGTTCCCCGGTCGGCGCGCGCGCCGCCAGCAGCAGCCCAGCGACCAGCAGCGCCGCGCCAGGGATGGTGGCCGAGGCCAGGTACGGCAGTTGCTTCGCGACGACGGACTCTCCGGAGATGCCGTACCACCCGACTACCAGTAGCGCCGCGCCGGCAGCCGTGACCACCCAGCCCAGCGGCGCTCCGGCGACGATCCGCAGCAGGCGGTTCACGGTCTCGCGCATCCGCACCTCGTCGCTACCCGGCGGCGACACGGTCAGCCAGCGAGCGTCGCCGCGAACATCGTGTGTATAACGGGATGACTATTGCACGACGACGTACGCTGCCGCCGATGCGGCGCGTGGGCCGCCGGTCGGGGAAGGGGAGCTCGATGAGGAGGTCCTGGATCGCGGCGATCCTGCTGGTGGCCGTGGCGCTGGCGGCCTGCAGCAGCGGCAAGAAGTCCGGCAGCACGCCACCGCCGAGTTCGCCGGGAACGACCGCGAGCACGGCGCCGTCCTTCGACAGCGCCGCCGCCGAGGCGCAGATCAAGACGAACTGGGCAGCGTTCTTCTCCAAGGAGACGCCGCTCGCCAAGAAGCTCGACTACCTGCAACGCGGCAGCACGATGCAGGCGGCCGTCGAGCAGTTCGGCAAGGACCCGCGGACCAGCCAGGCGTCGGCCAAGATCACCGGGGTGTTCGTTACCAGCCCCAGCGTGGCGACCGTCAACTACCAGGTACTGCTAGGCGGCCGCGTTGCACTGCCTAGCGCGGTCGGCACGGCTGTCTACGAAGACGGTGCGTGGAAGGTCAGCGACACCACGTTCTGCGGTCTGCTCGCATTGGCGGGCGGTGCGAAGCCAGCCGGCTGCTAGGTGCAGGCGGAATTAATCGTGCCTCGGGCGGCCACCCAGGTGGATGATTGCCCGCGCGGCGTAGGAGTGGGCGAGCCGGATGGCCAGCAGCGGCTCGATGCCGCCGAGGCGAGCGGCGAGGAAGCCGGCGGCGAACGCGTCGCCCGCGCCGGTGGTGTCCACGACATGCACCGGCATGGTGGGCACCGCTACCGCTTGGCCGCGTTCCGCCCACAGCGCGCCGTCCCCGCCGAGCTTGACCACGCACTGTCCACAATGGAACGACAGAGCGCGCGCGGCGTCGTACGGGTCGAGATGGCCGCTGAGCGCCTGCGCCTCCTCGGCATTCGCGAACAGCGGTGTTGGCTGCCCGATCCAGGACAGCATCTGAAGTCCCACGGTGTGGATCAGCGCCGCCGAGGCGGCGTCCACCGAAACCGTCAAACCCCGTTCCCGGGCTAGCGCCATCGCGGCGAACGCGGCCGGTCGCACGGTCGAGCTCAACAATGCGTAACCGGACAGATGCAAATGTGCGCCCGGAACGAAGAGATCAGCTGGGACATCAGCCGGTTGCAGCGTGGCATTCGCGCCGGCGTCAGGGACCATCGTCCGCTCGCCGGATTCGCTGCTCAGGACAAGGCATGTCCCAGTAGGCGTGTGCCGGTCGACGGTGACAGCGAGTTCCACGCCGGCCTCGCGCAGTTGCGAGAGCGCCGCGCGGCCGGGCTCGTCGTCGCCCACGCGCCCGATCATGACCGCGGGCACGCCCGATGCGGCCAGCCAGCATGCCGTGTTCGCGGCAGATCCGCCGCCGAGATACGAGATGCGGCTCGGGGTGTCGGAGCCGACGGCGAGCGGACCCGGAAGGCATGCGATGACATCGGTCATGATGTCGCCGAGGCAAATGACGCGGGTCATTGCGCATCCGCCGGAGGCCGTGCTGCACGCGTTGCCTGGGCAGCCTCAGAAATGGCGGCCGGCGAGCTGCACTCGCACGCGCTCATCGCGACTCGGCGAGCTGCACCGCCACCTCCGCCGCGAGACGGGCGTTCGATCGCACGAGTGCGACGTTCGCCGCAAGCGATGCGCCGGCGGTCTCGCGGTGGAAATGTTCCAGCAGATACGGGGTGACGTCCTTGCCGCGGACGCCGGCCGTTTCAGCGGCTTGCAGAGCCGATGCGAGGACGCGCTGATGCAGCGAAGGGTCCAGCGGTTCCGGGGCCGGATTGGCCAGCACCATTCCGTACCCGTCGGTATGGAGGGCTCGCCGGGCATGCACCACAGCCGCCACCCTCGCAGGTGTGTCAACCCGCCAATAGAGCGGGTGGCCGGAGTCGGCGAGGTAGAAGCCGGGAAACCGATCGGTGCGGTAGCCCAGCACCGCGACGTTCAGCGTTTCGAGCCGCTCCAGGGTGGCGGA
>JBPYES010000092.1:0-12742 GCA_051984825.1 Jatrophihabitantaceae bacterium | reverse complement strand
GCACGATGATGCCGATGACCAGCAGCCAGATCAGGCCCTTGACCACGACGCCGATGATTCCAAGCACGACGGCGATGAGCACGATAAACAGGAAAAGTGCCATATGGAGGACTCCTCACCGGCGTGCAAGACGGCGTTCGCCTGCCGCTCCGGGGGCGTAGGGCAATTCGTAATGCGCGAAGACATCGGGCTCGTTGGCGGCTAGCAGTTCCCCGTCGGCCTCGATGGACGGAGCCGACTTGACGAGCCCTTTGGGTGCCTGGACCCGGAGCCATCCCGGACCGACTGTTGCCCCGGTAAGCGGCACGAACACCAAACGCCGCCGTCCCATCATGCCGACCTGGACGCTGCCGAAGGAGGGCTGATCGGTCGCGGTATCGACGTACACCGCCTCCAGCGTTCCGATCTTGCTGCTGCCCGGATCGATGACGGTGTGACCTCGCCAGTCCCGGATATTCTCTGCCTCGAACACTGTCGGACCTCCGCCTCGCTGATCACACCGTTCCCAGTTCGGCAGCTTTCGGAAACACGCCGAGATCGCGTTTCCGGCGGATGCGCAACCACGATTCGGGCCGCTCCATATCGGGTACGCCCTGTTCTAGTAGGTCCCGGGCTGCGCGGAGGTCGCATGAACGAATCGATGCCCGGCCGACGACGCAAGGGCTCCGCCGGAGGGACCACGCTGCTGCAGCGTGGCGTTGCGATAGCGATGTGGGCGTTCGCCGTGTGGCTCCTGTTGACCTGGACAGTGGCCGCCGAGCAGCTCATAACCGGCGCTGTCATCGCGGTGGGCGTCGCGGCGGCGATGGCGCCGCTGCGCGATGTGGTCGCACCCTGGCAGCTGCTACAGCCGCGTCGGCTTGCGGCCGTGCTGGCACTCGCTGGACTGGGCCTGATCAAGATCGTCCGGGCGAACATCAGCCTGGCTGTACGTATCTGGCGGTCCACTCGCCCGCTGAAGTCGGGCATGGTCGTGGTGCCCACGACGCTGCGCAGCGACGGCGGGCTGGCATCGGTCGGCCTGATCAGCTCGCTGATCGTCGATAACCAGATCGTCGATCTCGAGCGTGAGCAGCACGTTCTGCAATACCACGCCGTAGAGGTGCCGGAGGGGACGAAGTCCGAGCAGGCCGAGGCGATCAACGCGCCCATTGAGCGGCTGGTGGCCAAGATTGAGAGGGGCGGGCGATGATGAACGACGTCTTCATCTCGGTGTGCATCGCACAGCTCGCCATTATCGGGTTGTTGTTGATCAGACTGGCAAGCGGTCCGTCCGTCACCGACCGGATCGTCGCGCTCAACACGATCTCTGCCGAGTCGGCGCTCGCTGTGGTGTTCTTCGCCGCGTTCGAGGGACGCACGATCTACCTGGACGCCGCCCTGTGGCTGGCGTCGTTCAGCTACCTCGGCGCGATCTTCTGGGCCCGCTACCTAGAACGGGGCCTGCTGTGAAAGAGATCGTCGTCACCGTGCTGTGCTGCATCGGCGTGTTCTTCTCGCTCACCGGCGCCGTCGGCATTCTCCGGATGCCGGACGTCTACACGCGGATCCAGTGCTCCAGCAAGGCGATCACGATGGGAGCACTGCCGCTGCTGGTGGCCGTCGCGGTGGGCAAAGGGCCGATCACCACATTCGGTAGCCGGGCGCTGTTCGTCGGCGTGCTGCTGCTCGTGCTCGGCCCCGCGACCGGGCACGCCTTGGCTCGGGCCGCCTACAAGATCGGCGTGCCGATGTGGAAAGGCTCCGTGCAAGACGAACCACGCGAAAAGCAGCCATGACCGCGTTCTGGGTCGTCGACGTGCTGTGCCTCATGGCCATCGTGGCGAGCGCAGTGCTGGTCATGCTGCTGCGCAATCTGAACGGCGCAGTTATGGCCCTGTCGGCGGTCGGTATGTTGATGTCGCTGTTGTTCGTCGTGCTCGGCGCACCCGACGTCGCCCAGTCCGAAGTGGTGGTAGGCGCCATCGCGCTGCCGGCGCTGTACCTCATAGCCATCGGCAAGATCCGTGCGGCAGTTCGCGATCGCGGCGAGCTGGGCGAGGCGGGCGCGGATGATGTTGAGTGACACCGCAGCGACGCGGCACGCCGCCCAGAATGAGGCACACGCCGCCGACGACGACTGGCACCGCCCGTGGGCTGCGCTGACACTCACCGGGGCCACAGTCGTGGCGATGCTGATCGGGGTGCTCGGCCTGCCCCGAGAGGGCACGGCCTTGCCGGACGTGGCCCGCCATGCACTGGACATCGCCCTGCCGGTATGGGGCCAGGCCGACCCGGTGAACGAGATCGTCTACGGCAGCCGTGGATTCGACACGTTCGGCGAGACCTTCATCCTCCTTGCCGCCGTCATCGCCGTGGCGACACTCGCGCGCTCCCGCGAGCCGCGCCGCGAGTACGTCGGTGAGGCCACCGCCGGGCGTGCGGAACAGGCCAAGTTCGACCCCCGCGGCGGTGAGACGGAACGCGACAAGGAGACACGTCGCGCCGAGGAGGCCGAGGAGGAGGGAGGCGAGCCTGTCCCCGATCCGGACTGGATACCGCTGGGGATGCGGGCGCCAGAACGGGCCGAGGCGATGTCCGTCGTCGTACGGGTTGCTGCGAGGGTGGCGGTGATCATCCTTGCGGTAGCTGGCATCTATCTGGGTGCGTGGGGCTACTCCCCCGGCGGCGGCTTCCCGGCCGGCGCGGCTATCACCGGCGTCGTCCTGTTGGTCTATGTCGCCCTGGGCCACCGAGCAGTCAACTCGTTGGTGCGACCCGCCGTCATGGAACCGCTCGAGATCGCCGGGGCATTGCTGATCATCGCTATCGGACTGGTAGGGCTGGCGAGCAAAGGCAGCATGTTCGCCAACTGGCTCCCGGTCGGCGAGCCGCAAACGATCCTGGCCGGCGGCACCAACCAGCCCTACTCCCTCGCAGAGTTCATCGAAGTGGCCACGGGCTTGATCATCGCCATATTTGCCCTGCTCGGCATGCGCCACGACTGGGCACCGAGCCCCGACGAAGACGACGAGGCCGAGCAGTGATCGCCGTCAACTACGCCGCCTCCGCCGTCTTGTTCTGCATCGGCGTCCTGACGGTGCTCAGCCGCCGCGACCTGGTGAAGATCGTCATGGGGCTATCCGTGATGGAGGCGTCCACCTACCTGCTCATGGTGTCGATGGCATACCGCCGCCACTCGACCGCGCCGGTGCTCAGCAACCCGCCGACCGGTAGCTCGCCGGATAAGCTCGCGCACGGCAACGTCGCCGACCCGGTGCTGCAGAACTTCTGCTTGACCGCAATCGTCATTGGCGTCGCGATTACCGCTGTGTTCTTGACGATCGCGGTGCGAGTCGCGCAGCACTATCGCAGTGTCGACGCGCACGACATGCGTGCACTGAGAGGATGAGCACCGCCGCGCTGCTGCCGCTGACGGTCGTGATCCCGCTCGGCAGCGGGACGGTGAGCCCATTAGTAGTCAAGATCCACAAACGGGTACCGCTCATCGTCGGCATTCTCGCGATGCTGGCGACCTTCGCCCTTCTGCTCGTAGCGGCGACGGACATCTACCGCGGCGACGGCCAGGTCATCACGCACTACTTCAGCTCCGAGAAACCCTTGCACGGCAAGGCATTAGGGATCGCGTTCGCGGCAGATCCGTTCGGCCTCACCTTCGCGCTGCTGACAGCGGCGCTCGGCACGCTGCTGCTGTTGTCGCTGCTGTCGGAGTTCGGCGACATCGGCGAACGGGAGCTCGGCATGCTGGCCGCCCTGACGCAGCTGCTGCTCGCCGCGCTGATCGGAAGCGCACTCGCCGCCGACTCGGTCAACCTCTTCGTCTGGTTCGAGGTCGCCGCACTGGCCAGTTACGGGCTCACCGGGTTCTTTCTGGAACGGCCGATCGCCGTCGAGGCCGCATTCAAGATCGTGGTGCTCACGACTATAGGCAGCTTCGCTGTATTCATGGGTTGCGGTCTGCTCTACCGCGACCACGGCGCGCTGAACTTCGGCCAACTGCACCAATCACTGCAACAGCACATGACGACGCCCGCCATGATCGCCCTCGCGTTGTTGGTCGCCGGGTTCGCCACCAAGGCCGGCCTGGCGCCGTTCCACGGCTGGCTGCCCGACGCACACACACCCGTGCCCGGGGCGGTCTCCGCGCTGTTCTCGGGGCTCATGGTCAACCTCGGCATCCTCGCGATCGCCCGGCTCGCGCTGCAGGTGTACGGCCCGCACTCCGGCCATCCCGTGCTGGGCCTGCTCACCGGGATCGGCATCGTCTCGGCTCTGCTCGGCGCCTTGCTGGCGCTCGCGCAGGACGACCTCAAGCGGCTGCTCGCGTGGGACACCGTCTCGCAGATGGGCGTGCTGATGGTCGGGTTCGCGAGCGCCACCCCGCAAGGCGTCGGCGGCGCCACGTTCCACCTGCTCAATCACGGGCTGTTCAAGGCGCTGATGTTCCTGTGCGCAGGCGCGATCGTGCACGCCACCGGCATCACATCCCTGTCGGAGATGGGCGGCCTGGCCCGGCAGCGTCCGATCATGACAGTGGCCTTTACGGTCGCGGCGATGTCGATCGCCGGCATCCCCGGTTTCAACGGCTATGCGTCGCTCAGCCTCATCCACGGCGGTCTGCATGAGCACGAGCCGGCGATCTTCGTGCTTGCGCTGGTGGCTCAAGTGATCACTGTCGCGGCCCTGGCCCGCGCGACCTACCTTGCCTTCTACAGCAGGCGCGCCGAACCGTATGAGCGCATTGACGCACAGCACATGGGCATGCGCATCAGCTTGATCACGCTAGCGGTCGCCTGCATCGCGCTCGGCGCGCTGCCATATTTGATCGTTCACCACATCGCCGGGCCGGCCGCGTCGATCTTGCTCCATCCGCAGGCGTACGCCACCGCCGTGCTCGGCAGCGGCGGCGCGGTGCCCGCACACGCGTTGTCGTTCTCGTACGGCAAGCCCGAAGACCTGATCATCACGGTCGTCGAGGTCCTGGCCGGCTTGGCGCTGGCGGCGGCCTACCTGCGCGTCAAGGAACCGCGTGTGGTCACCTCGCTGCGCCGGCTGCACACCGGCTCGGTGAACGACTACGCCGCCTTCGCAATATCCGGTTTGGTGCTGTCGTCGTTCGTGCTGCTCGCGTAGCCCGCGAACGCGACGCGACCCCGCTCAGCTGCTGATCTGAGTGCGCAGCGCCATGCCATGACCGGGTCCGCCGCCGGGGCGCAACATGCCGCCCTGCACCGGTGGCACTCCGTCCGCGAGCACAGGCTCCAGCCGCGCATGGTCGGCGAACCACTCGACGTGACGAAAGTTCGGCACCGCCACGGCGATCGGCGCATGCAGTGCCGGTGCACAGTGGGCGGACACGTCGAGGTTGTGCGCGGCCGCGACAGCGGATCCGCGCAGGAACCCGGTGTAGCCACCACAGCGCGTCACGTCGAGCTGCAGGCAGTCGACGACCGGGCACAGCCGGGCCGCCTCGTACACGTCGCCTGCATACTCGCCGGCCGTGACGTCGCAGCGCAGTGCATCACGCACCGCCGCAAGGCCTTCCAGGTCGTCGCTGCTCACCGGCTCCTCGAACCACGCGACGCCCAGCTCGTCCAGGGCGGCGCCTACCCGGCGGGCCTGGCCGCGGGTGTAGCCGCCGTTGGCATCCACCATGAGGGTCACGTCGTCGCCGGCCGTGTCGCGCAGTAGCCGTACCCGGGCAAGGTCCCGGGCCACGTTCTGCCCCCACGCCTCACCGATCTTGATCTTCATAGCAGTGCAGCCGGCACCGAGCCAACGCGTCACTTCGGCGTGCAGCGCCGTGTCGTCCATCGTGGTGAACCCGCCGGATCCGTAGACGGGTGCCGCCTCGCGGGCCCTGCCGAGCAGCGCTGCGAGTGGTACATCCAGGAGTCGCGCCTTGAGGTCCCACAACGCGATGTCAACCGCGCTGATCGCCTGCGCCAGCAGCCCGCGCGAGCCGAGGTTACGGCAGGCGCGGCGCATTGCCTCGGCGCAGCGTGGCACGTCCATCGGATCGAGGCCCTCGACGGCACCGGCCAGGTGATCGTCGACTATGCCGGCGACCGCAGCAGTGCTGTACGTCCAGCCGAGTCCGGTCCGGTCGTCGGCGTATGCCTCGACCGCGACGACGGTTGTGGCGTCCCAGCTCAGTGTCCCGTCTGCTTCGGGCGCACAGGTCTGGAAACGATACGTCCCGGTACGGAGTTTCATGACGTGCCGGGCAGGAACTGCTGGATCTTCTGCTTGAGGCCCTGCGCCACTACGCCCCATCGATCCTCGTCGCCGTGGATCATGGCCGAGGCGAGTGCCCTGGCCTCGTCGAGCGTGGCGTGCGGCGGGATGGGTGGCACATCGGGGTCGCAGCGAACGTCCAGCACGACCGGATGCTCAGCTACGAGCGCGCTGTCCCACGCCGGGCCGAGCTCGTCAGGCTTGTCGACGTTGACGCCTTCCAGGCCGATGCTGCGGGCGAACGCCGCGTAGTCGACGTCCGGGATGGTCTGCGACTCGGCGAACTTCGGGAACCCCGCCATGCCGCGCATCTCCCAGGTGACCTGGTTGAGGTCGTTGTTGTGCAGGACGGCGACGATGAGACGGGGGTCCTGCCAGAGCTGGTAGTAGTGCTTGATCGTCAGCAGCTCGGCGAGCCCGTTCATCTGCATGGCGCCGTCGCCCTCGAACGCGATGACCGGGCGATCCGGGTGCGCCCACTTGGCACCAATGGCGTATGGGACGGCGGGGCCCATGGTGGCCAAGGTCCCGGACAGCGAGCCGCGCACGTCGCCGTGGAAGCGCAGGTGGCGGGCGTACCAGTTCGCGGCACTGCCCGAGTCGGAGGTGACGATTGCGTTGCTCGGCAGCCGCGGCGACAGCTCGAAGAAGAGGCGCATCGGGTTCAGCGGATCGGCGTCGACCATCGCCTGGCGCTCGGCGAGATCCCACCACCTGTCGACGTTGCGCTCGATCTCCTTGCGCCAGGCTCGGTCGGCCTTGCGGTCCAGGCGAGGGATCAGTTCCTGCAGCGTGATCTTGGCGTCGCCGACCAAGTTGATCTCGTACGGGTAGCGCATCCCGATCCACCGCGCGGCTCGGTCGATCTGGACGGCGCGCGCCTGGTTCAGCTCAGGCAGGAACTGCGTGTACGGGAAGTTCGACCCGACCGTCAGCAACGTGTCACAGCCACGCATCAGCTGGTAGCTCGCGGTCGTACCCAGCAACCCGATCGAGCCGGTGACCCAGGGCAGCGTATCCGGAAGAACGTCCTTGCCCAATAAGGCTTTGGCCACGCCCGCCCCGAGGCGATCGGCGACTTCGGCAAGCTCCGTCGCCGCGCCGCGCGCGCCCTGCCCCACCAGCATCGCGACCCGCTCGCCGGAGTTGAGCAGCTCGGCGGCGCGGTCGAGCGCCTCGTCGGACGGCCGCATGGTCGCCGGGGCGGTGCCGAGCGACGACGGCACCTGCTTGAACGCGTGCGTGGGCGGCTTGTACGGCAGGTCGAACACGTCGGACGGAAAGATCAGCGCGGTCGGGACGCGCTCCGACTCGGCGATGCGTATCGCGCGGTCGATCAGGTTCGGCAGCTGCTGCGGGACGAGGCACATCTGCACGTAGGCGCTGCACACGTCCTTGAAAAGGCTGAGCAGATCGACTTCCTGCTGGTAGGACCCGCCCATTGCCGAGCGCTCGGTCTGCCCGACGATCGCCACTACCGGCACGTGGTCGAGCTTCGCGTCGTACAGGCCGTTGAGCAGGTGGATCGCGCCGGGACCGCTCGTGGCCGCGCAGACGCCGACCCGGCCACTGAACTTCGCGAAGCCGACCGCCTCGAACGCGGCCATCTCCTCGTGCCGCGCCTGAATGAACGCCGGGTCGTTGTCGGCGCGCGACCATCCGGCAAGCAGGCCGTTGATGCCGTCGCCGGGGTAGCCGAATACCTGGCGTACGCCCCAGGCCCGCAGGCGTTCGAGCAGTTCGTCGGCGACCGTTCGCGACACGGGAGGCACCTCCTGGAGAGTCGGTCGATTCAAGCGTTCCCGGTGCGCAGACGAACCCAAACAGCTACGTGTCCGTGGTGGCGAGCTGCGCCCTTGCCTCGGCCGGGGACAACCGGCTGCGCAGCGCAAGCACGTACACGATGACGCTCAGCGCAGCAACGACGAGGAACGCCCACCCGAAGCCGATGTTGTTCTGCTGGCGACCGACATGCAGCCACCTCCTCCGGTCGCGCATTCGGTACCTACCCGGCAGAGGTCGCGGGTACACGCCGCGTTTCGCCTGTGCGACCAGCCGGGTACGCCTCAGGACGTGCTCGCGATGACGCTGCCGCCGATCGATCCGGGACTGCCGCCCCGGCCCGACCCCGGGGTGCCCGGCCCGTTCCCCGAGCCGGAGCCGCCAGCGCCGCCGTCCCCGCAGCCGCCGCGGCCGCCGGAGCCGGCGCCGAACCCGAACCCGGACGTACCGCCACCGCCGAGCTCAGCGATCGGGTGTGCGGCCCGCCGGTTATGACACAGGGGTGTCTGCCGCCTCGGCGGTGCCGTTCGCGCCGTTACTGACGTCCCCGTCTCGAGCGGCTTCCTCCGGTTCCTGGCCCGTCTCGGTGACGCGCATGGCGAGCTCACGCAGCTTCACGTGGCTGCTCTGGGACGCAGTGACCAGCCGCTCGAACGCATCTTGGGCGCCGATCCGGTGCCGTTCCATGAGGATGCCGACCGCCTCGCCGATGACCTGGCGGGTACCGATCGCCCGGCGCAGGTTGAGCACCCGATCGGCGTGGACGAGCGCGATGGACGCACGTGCCGCGAAGACCGGCACCACGAGCTCGGCCGCGTCGCCGAACGCGTGGCGCCGCGCGGAGTACAGCGTCAAGACGCCTCCCGGCGCCCCGCTGAGCGGAAGCTCGCAGGCAAGGACGGAGCGCAAGCCGAGCTCCTGCAGCCGTGCCGCGTACTTGGGCCAGCGCGTTTCGTGCCTGACGTCAACGATCCGCAAGGTGCCGTGCTGTTCACCCACCTGGAACGCAGGCCCCTCCTGAAGGTCGCCCTGCACGCCGTCCGCCGCGGCGCCCACCCTGCTGGTCGACACCAGCGTTTCGACCTCGTCGGCGTCCCGGATGACTGAGACGGTGGCGTGCTGCGTCCCTGGCACCAGCCGTTCGGCCAGGGAGACGATGGTGGTGAGCTGTTCCAGCGGCGTCTCGCTGGTGGTCAGCTCTTCTGCCAAATCCTCCCGCACCAGTGTCAGCAGCTTGCGCAGCGTGGCCGGCGTCGGTGCGGACCGATGTTGGGCGGGCCGCAACGCACTCAGTTCGCCTACAGCCGCTTCGAGCTGATCGCGTATCTGGGACAGCTCGGCGCCGAGTGACGCCGCCGTGCCGGCGGCCAGCGTGGCGATCCGATCGCGGCACTCACCCAGTAGTACGAGCACGCGCGAAAACTCGGTAACAGTCATTTCGTGTCCACCATGCCGAAATCCTCATACGACTCGCGGTTACCGGAGACGGGCCGTTGGGTATCGCTCGATCGTGCGAACCAGGCATCCCCGAGGGCGTGACTTTACTGATCGGGCAAGATGGGTGGGTGAGGAGCATGAGATGAACGAGGTGGAGCTTCGGCTGCCGGCGGACGCGACGTTCGTCAGCCTGGTACGGGCCGTAACCACCGCAGTGGGCGCCCGCTGCGATCTCACGCTCGACCAGATCGACGACCTGCACCTGGCGGTGGATGAGGCGTGCGCTCTGCTGCTGCCGCACGCCCCGTTCGGCAGCACACTGACCGCGCGCTTCCTGCTCGACGCCGGGCGCATCGAGTTCCGAGCAAGCGTGCCCGCGCCCGCAGGCGCCACGCCGGACCGCTCCGGGCTGAGCTGGGCGGTGTTGAGCGCGCTGAGTGACGAATTACGTACGTCCGCCGACGGCGACGGCTTGTCGGTCACGGTCGTCAAACGGCGCGTGGCCTTGGCGCCGTGAGCCAGTACGGCGCGCGCGATCCATCCGCACGGGCCGAGGCGAGCCGCCTGTTCGCGGAGATGCGAGCACTACCTGAGGACAGCGAGCGACGCCGACGGGTGCGCGACCAGCTCGCCGAGATGCACCTGCCCCTCGTCGAGTACCTGGCCCGGCGCTTCACCGGGCGCAACGAGCCGTTCCCCGATCTCGTTCAGGTAGGCGCCATCGGGCTGCTCAAGTCGATCGACCGCTTCGAACCCGAGCGCGGCCTGGAGTTCTCCACCTACGCCACGCCGACCATCCTCGGCGAGATCAAGCGTCACTTCCGGGACACCGGCTGGCTGCTGCATGTGCCGCGACGGGCACAGGAGCTGCAGGCCAGGCTGGCGACGGCCCGGGCCGAGCTCAGCCAGGAGTTGCGTCGTGCGCCGACAGTCGGCGAACTCGCCGCCCGGTTGGAAGTGAGCCAGGACGACGTTGTCGAGGCTCTGGACGTGTCGCGCGCCTACTCCGGCGTCCCGCTCGATGCGCTCACTGAGACGGACTCCGGCCCGGTCGACAACCCGCTGCTGTCCGAGCTGGACGAGCAGCTGGACCGGGTGGAGCAGCGCGCCGTATTGCGCCCGGCACTGGACACGCTGCCGCCCCGCGAGCGGGAGGTGCTGATGCTGCGCTTCCTTGCCGGCAAGTCGCAGACCGAAATCGCCCAGATCGTCGGCGTGTCCCAAATGCAGGTTTCGCGGCTGATCTCCCGCAGCCTCACCAAGCTGCGCGAGGAACTATCCCGTCCGACGGCAGCGCCCGACCCGACCTGATTTGCCGCTGATATCGTGACGCGCGGCTTTGGGGGGCTGGCGTTCGGCACCCCTGTCGGGCTATCCTGGTAAGCGGTTGGACAGCCAGCCGCACCTCGTGGGTACGTGCATCGGGCGGCCAACCTTTTCTATGTCTGGCCTCGGTTCGATGCGGGACCCGCCAAACCGAGGAGAAGCCTGAGATGGCCCCCATGTCCATCCAGCCCTATTCGCTCACCGTCTACCACGGCGGCGGTCCGTACTCTGTCACGGTCGCTGCCCGGGGTGAGCTCGACCTGGCTGCGGCCGGGCCCTTGCGTCAACTGCTTGAGCAGCAGCGCAGGGCCGGCCACCGTCATGTGCGCGTCGACACGTCCGATGTGACGTTCGTCGACGCCACCGCCCTCGGCGTGATCGCCGAGGTGCACCAGCAGTTCCTCGACCGGCACGGCACGTTGACGCTCACCGGCGCGGGACCCCGCATCCAGCGGCTACTGCGCATCACCGGCCTGGACCGCGTACTTTTCGTCGCCGGCCCGCGCGCCCACGTCCCCGCGTCGGTTGCTTGATCAGCTGGAGGATTGCGACTGTCGTTCGGCCCCTGGTGGCGAGGTGTTCTCAAGCCTCGCACCGGGGGCCGACGCGGTCGGCGGTACGTACTGGGTGGGTAGCAGCGCCAGGCGTGCCTCATCGCGTGCACTAGCGCGGTGCGCTGAGGCAGCGCGCCACAACTGCCGGCGGTGCCCCGTACCGATCACCATCATGACGACGCCGAGGATCGCGACCACGGCGATCACGAGGCCCGCGATGACCAGCCAATACCCACCGATGCTCCAGGACCACTTGAACGCGTTGATCGTGATGTCGCTCATATTCTGCGAGATCAACGCCACGCCCACGATCGCTGCCGCCAGGAAGAACAACAAGCCGATAACGATCATGTGTGGCTCCTGAACTAGATCTCTAGTTGGCCCTAGGAACTGCTCGAAGTAGAGGGCTGGAATATACACCCGCCGATTGATTCAACGGCTGGTGATTTGGGTAAACCACTGGCATGGTAGCGAGAACGCACGGCACGTCGACTGTGTCAAGTACGGTTGTCGTGCTCCTGGTGGTGTGGTTGATCATCGGCGCCATAGCTGCTGGGCAACGGGGTTACTACCGCGGCTCGTCGCAGACGTGCGCCAGGGCAGGAACGATCGCAGTGACTATCATTGCCGGCCCTCTCAACTACGTGGGTGTCAATCCGAAAGCGGATTGTCACGTACCGCAGCCAAGCAAGTGATTACGCCGGCATCTAGAGAGGAATACACACAGTGATTATCCTAGGCATTGTTCTGTTGATCATCGGCCTGCTTTTCCATGTGGCCATTCTGTGGACGCTGGGAATCATCGCGCTCATCATCGGCGTGATCCTGGCCATCGCAGGCGGTGTGGGCCGCGCAATTGGACCCCGTCGCCACTACTACTGACCTGAAACCTGACGGCTCTCCAGTCGTCTCCCGCGCTGCCCGCGGCGGTGCCCTTCACGGGGCGCAGCCGCGGGTAGCGCGGCTCTATGGTCAATCGGGTTCGGCCCGGGGTGCGCGTGGACAGCGCCTGCTGTGGCCGGCTGCGAACCCGGCCCCGCCCGGCCTCCGCGGCTCACGGGGTTCCGATGACCCGCCCCGCAGCAGCCCCGGGAAACTCGCCGCGGTCACGTCATGGGGTCGAAGGGGTCCTCGGGGGGTGGCGAGTTCGGCTCGATCAGCGTCTCGCCGTCCTCGCGATAGATGATATCGGTGCGGCGACGGGTCGTGTAGAGCTGATAGCCGATGGCCAGGCCCGCGAGCCCTACGAGCAACAGCACGACCCCGATGACATGGATATTCACGCCGCTCGGGCTGCTGGTGACGCCGAACGTCAGGATCGCACCGACGGCGATCACGAACAAACTTGCCGCGAACCTCACAGACATAATTTCTACCCCGGGCCGGGGGTCCGTTAACCGTGTCGG
>JBPYES010000091.1:0-7684 GCA_051984825.1 Jatrophihabitantaceae bacterium | reverse complement strand
CTCGAACGGGACACGCGCGGGTTCATCTCGATCACGACAAGCCGACCGGTGGCGGGATCGACGGCGAACTGGATGTTGCAGCCGCCGGTGTCGACGCCGACGGCGCGCAGCACGGCTATGCCGACGTCACGCATGTGCTGGTACTCGCGGTCGGTGAGCGTCATGGCCGGGGCAACCGTGATCGAGTCGCCGGTGTGCACGCCCATCGGGTCGACGTTCTCGATCGAGCACACCACCACGACGTTGTCGTGCTTGTCGCGCATCAGCTCGAGCTCGAACTCCTTCCAGCCCAGCACGCTCTGCTCGACGAGCACCTCATGCACCGGGCTGGCGGACAGGCCGCGCGCGACCATCGTCCGCACCTCGTCGGCGTTCCCGGCAAGCCCTGAGCCGAGGCCACCCATGGTGAAGCTCGGCCGGACGACCACTTGGTTGCCGACCGTCGCGGCGAACTCGGCGGCCTCGTCGACCGTGTGGCAGACCTTCGACGCCGGTACCTCGGCACCGACCGACCGCACGATCTCCTTGAATCGCTGGCGGTCCTCGCCGCGGGCGATGGCCTCGATGTCCGCGCCGATCAGCTCGACGCCGTACCGCTCCAGCACGCCGCTGTCGTGCAACGCCACCGCGAGGTTGAGCGCTGTCTGCCCACCCAGGGTCGGCAGCAGCGCATCGGGGCGTTCTGTGTCGATCACCTTCTCGACGAACTCGGGGGTGAGCGGCTCGACGTAAGTGGCGTCGGCGAACTCCGGGTCGGTCATGATCGTCGCGGGATTGGAATTGACCAGGCTGACCCGGTATCCCTCGGCACGCAACACCCGGCACGCCTGGGTGCCGGAGTAGTCGAACTCGCAAGCCTGCCCGATCACGATCGGCCCCGATCCGATAACCAGGATGTGGCTGATGTCGGCGCGTTTAGGCATCGCGGCCGGCCCTCCCCGATTGCGAGTTGTCCGTGTGTCGCGGCGTCATAGCACCGGGACGCGCGGACAACTTGGCAGAGTCGAGGAGTTCCACGAACCGGTCGAACAGGTATGCGGCGTCGTGCGGGCCGGCGGCTGCCTCGGGGTGGTACTGCACGCTGAACGCCTTGACGTCGCGGGCACTCAGCCCCTCGACGACGTCGTCGTTCAGGCACACGTGGCTCACCTCGACCGCGCCGAACTCAGTGTCGACCGCCCGATCGAGCGGGGCATCGACCGCGAATCCGTGGTTGTGCGCCGTGATCTCGACCTTGCCGGTTCGCCGATCCTGCACCGGCTGGTTGATGCCCCGGTGCCCGTAGCCGAGCTTGTAAGTGCCGAATCCGAAGGCCCGCCCCAGCACCTGGTTGCCGAAGCAGATGCCGAAGATCGGGACGCCGGACCGGAGCAGGTCGCGGACCGTCTCGACCGCGGCATCGGCGGTCGCCGGGTCACCCGGCCCGTTGGCGAGGAACACCGCGTCGGCACCCGTCGCACGCACCTCGTCCGCCGACATCGTGCAGGGCAGCACGTGGGTGGTGATCCCGCGCTGCGCCATCCGGTGCGGCGTCATCGTCTTGATGCCGTAGTCGAGGGCGGCCACTGTGAACCGGTGCTCGCCGATTGCCTCGACGGTGTAAGGCGTTTCGGTCGTCACTTCGGCCGACAGGTCGGCGCCGAGCATGCGCGGCGAGGCCAGCACCCGTTCGAGAAGGGCGTCGCGGGACGATGTCGTGGAGATGCCGCAGCGCATGGCACCGCGCTCACGCAGGTGCCGGGTGAGCGCCCGGGTGTCGATGCCGCTGATGCCGACGATGCCGTGCGCGCGCAGCTCGGCGTCCAGGCTGCGCCGGGCACGCCAGGACGACGGCCGCCGCGCCGGGTCGCGCACCACGTAGCCCGCCACCCAGATGCGCCGCGACTCGGGATCCTCGTCGTTGACGCCGGTGTTGCCGATGTGCGGCGCGGTCTGCACCACCACTTGGCGGTGGTAGGACGGATCGGTCAGCGTCTCCTGGTAGCCGGTCATGCCGGTGGCGAACACCGCCTCGCCGAACGTCTCGCCGGCAGCGCCGTACGACTCACCCGGGAACGTCCGCCCGTCCTCCAGGACCAAGATCGCGCTCACGTTGTCATCCGTGCCTGCGATGCACGCTCGCTCATGCGGGCGCACCCGACAGCACTGCGCCGTCGCGTGTTGTCGCCCGCCCGCGCAGGAACGTCGCACGCACCCGTCCCGGCAGGGTGCGCCCCGCGAACGGCGTGTTCCGTGACTTGGACGCCAGCGCGGCCGGCTCCACCGTCCAGTGCGCGGCCGGGTCGACCAGCACGAGGTTTGCCGGTTCACCGAGCGCGATCGGACGGCCCTGCTCAGCCAAGCTGCCGATTCGCGCGGGCGCCTCGCTCATTAGGGACGCGACGCCGCGCCAGTCCAGGCGACCGGCGAGCACCATCGTCTCGATCACCACCGACAGTGCCGTTTGCAGGCCGAGCATCCCGGGCAGCGCGGCGCCCCACTCGCTCTCCTTGTCCTCGACGGCGTGCGGAGCATGGTCGGTGGCCACGCAGTCGATCGTGCCGTCGGCGAGCGCTTGACGTAGCGCCTCGACGTCTGCTGCGGTGCGCAGCGGTGGGTTCACCTTGAACACCGGGTCGTAGGACTCCGCCAGATCGTCGGTGAGCGCCAGATGGTGCGGCGTCACCTCCGCGGTGACGTGCCAGCCCTTGCTCTTAGCCCACCGGATGATCTCGACGGAGCCCGCTGTCGACACGTGGCAGACGTGCAGCCGGGAGCCGACGTGCCCGGCCAGCAGCGCGTCGCGGGCGATGATCGCTTCCTCGGCAGCAGCCGGCCACCCGGCCAGGCCCAGCCGCGCGGACACCACGCCCTCGTTCAGCTGTGCTCCTTCGGTAAGCCGCGGCTCCTCGGCGTGCTGGGCGATCACCCCGTCGAACGCGCGCACGTACTCCAGCGCGCGCCGCATCAGCGCGGGATCGGCCACACACGAACCGTCATCACTGAACACGCGGACCCGCGCCGCCGACTCGGCCATCGCCCCGAGCTCGGCGAGTTGCTTGCCGCCGCGGCCCACCGTCACGGCGCCGATCGGAACCACGTCGACCAGCCCGCACTCGCGTCCGAGCCGCCAGACCTGCTCGACGACGCCGGCCGTGTCCGCTGCCGGATCGGTATTGGGCATCGCGAACACGGCCGTGTACCCGCCGAGTGCGGCGGCGGCCGAGCCACTCGCCACCGTCTCCGCGTCCTCACGGCCGGGCTCACGCAGGTGGGTATGCAGATCGACGAGGCCAGGCAGCAGCACGCAGCCGGCGCCGTCGAACGCCTCGTCGCCGTCGAGGCCGGAGCCGATCCCCGCGATCACACCGCCGTCGAGCAGCACGTCGGTCGGGTCCCCGCCATACGGCCGGACCTGTCGCAGCAGCACGCTCACTGTTCTGCCCTGCTCTTCGCGCGAGCGCTCATCGCACCGTTCGCTCCGCTCCTCGCTCGCTCGCGCGAGCTGCGATGCTCACTCACTGTTCCGGGCCGCCCAGCAGGAGGTACAGCACCGCCATGCGAACGCTCACTCCGTTCGTCACCTGCTCGACAATCGTCGAGCGCTTCGGATCGTCGGCCACCTCAGCCGCGATCTCCATGCCGCGGTTCATCGGACCCGGGTGCATCACGATCGCGTCCCCGTCGAGCATCGCCATGCGCCGGGCATCCAGCCCGTAGCGGCGCGCGTATTCGCGGGCCGACGGGAAGTACGAGGCCGACATCCGCTCGCGCTGGACGCGCAGCATCATCACCACGTCGCTTGGCGGCAGCGCGCCGTCGAGGTCGAAGCTCGTCGCTGCGGGCCACGCCTCGACGCCGACCGGCAGCAGCGTCGGCGGAGCGACCAGCGTCACCTGCGCGCCGAGCGTCGAGAGCAGCAGCACGTTCGAGCGCGCCACCCGGGAGTGCAGCACGTCGCCCACGATCGCGACCCGCAGACCCTCGAGGTCCCCCTCGCCGCCGCGCAGCCGTCGCCGCATCGTGAACGCATCGAGCAGTGCCTGCGTCGGATGCTCATGCGTGCCGTCGCCGGCGTTGATCACGCTGCCGTGTACCCACGTGGCCAGCCGGTGCGCCGCGCCGGAGTAAGAGTGGCGCACGACGACGGCGTCGGCGCCCATCGCCTCCAAGGTCAGCGCGGTGTCCTTGAGCGACTCACCCTTGGAAACGCTCGATCCCTTGGCCGAGAAGTTGACGACATCGGCGGACAGCCGCTTAGCGGCCAGCTCGAACGACGTCCGGGTGCGCGTGGAGTCCTCGTAGAAAAGGTTCACCACTGTGCGCCCACGCAGCGGCGGCAGCTTTTTCACCTCGCGCCCGGCTAGCGCCCGGTCGAGGCGCTCGGCGGTATCGAGGATCTCGACCGCGGACGCCCGGTCCAGATCGCCGGCCGAAAGCAGATGCCGATTCACCGGTTCCACCCGCCTAGGTCGATGCGCGATGAGCGCTCGCGCGACGCGTCCGGGGGATAAATCGCCATAACTCTCATCGGGTGCCTTCCTCGATGAAGACGGCGTCAGCGCCATCGGACTCAGCGAGCAGAACTCGGACGGACTGTGCGAGCGCGGTCGGGACGTTCTTCCCTACATAATCCGCACGGATGGGTAACTGTCTGTGACCGCGATCAACGAGTACAGCGAGTTGGACGGCGGCGGGGCGGCCCAGGTCGCGAATCGCGTCGAGGGCTGCCCGGATCGTCCGGCCCGAGAAGAGCACGTCGTCGACCAGGATGACCAGAGCATCCGTGACGCCACCGGCGGGCTCGACGGTTTCGGCGAGCGGGCGCACCCCACGCATGCGCAGGTCGTCGCGGTAGAGCGTTGTATCCAGCGAGCCGACCGGGACGTCCGGACCCTCGAATGCGGCTATTCGCGCCGCTAACCGGTGTGCCAGCGGCACTCCGCGGGTCGGAATCCCAAGCAGCACGACGCGGTGGTCGGCCCTCGCGGTTCGTTCGATGATCTGGTGCGCCATCCGGTCGACGATGCGACCGACGTCGCGCGCATCGAGAAGCGGCGAACCTTCCTGGCCGGGATCGAGCGCAGCAGTAGGCAAGCGTGACCTCCTTGTCCGCCTCACGGGACGGGCCCTTAAAGGATGTCGATCAGAGCCACTATAACGTGCCGGTTCTTACGGAGAGTGGTTGACTCGCCGGTCACTCTCGGTTACCGTCGCCATGACCCATTCCGCAAGCTGGCATGAACGAGGACGTTCTTATCGTGACCATGGATAACGCACCAGACGAAGACATGCCTAACCGCGAATATGCGAAGGCACTCGGGGCCCGTTTGCGCGCGATCCGCGCTCAGCAGCACCTGTCTCTGCACGGAGTCGAGCGCAAGTCCGGTGGCCGATGGAAGGCAGTCGTCGTCGGCTCCTACGAGCGCGGCGATCGCGCCGTGTCCGTACAGCGCCTCGCCGAACTCGCCGAGTTCTACGGCGTTCCCGTCGGCGAGTTGCTGCCCAAGGAGCATCCACAAGTCACGTCGGGGCCGGGCCTGTCCAAGATCGTGCTCAACCTCGAGCGCTTGCAGAGCCTCGCCAGCGACGAGGCGAGCGCCCTCGCCCGGTTCGCCGCGGCCATCCAGCGCCAGCGTGGCGACTACGGCAACAAGGTGCTGTCGATCCGCAATGAGGACCTGCGCTCACTCGCGATCATCTACGACACGTCGGTCGAGGGGCTCACTGAGAAGCTCGTGCGCTGGCAGGTGCTGGCACCGGATTCGCTCATCCTCGACGGCGAGCCGTAAGCCGCCGGCTAGTCGACTTGGGGAGCCGTGACCGCCGGCCGGTCACGGAGCACCCGCGCCAGCACTCCGTTCACGAAGCGCGGCGATTCATCCGTCGACAGTGTCTTGGCCAGCTCTACCGCCTCGTCGATCGCCACGGCATCCGGCACCTCGGGGCGCCACAGCAACTCGAACACGCCGACGCGCAGCACCGCCCGGTCGACATCGGGCATCCGCTCGACCGTCCAGCCCTCGGCATAGCTGCCCAGCAACTCGTCGATGCGTTCCCGGTGCGCGGTGACGCCCTCGACGAGTTCACCGGTGTACGGGTTCACCGGCGGGTCGGCGAGCGCAACCCGTTCTGCGAGCGTGGCCAGCGGGTCGGTGCCGCGCAGGTCCGCCTCGTAAAGCAGGTCGACCGCGCGCTTGCGGGCCTTGCTACGGGCGGACACGGCGCACCACGGACAGGGCCGGCCGGAGGTTCATCAGGCGCGCCCCAGGTAACGCCCGTCGCGCGTGTCGACCTTGACCTTCTCACCGGTGCTGACGAACAGCGGCACCTGGATCTCGGCACCGGTCTCGAGAGTGGCGGGCTTGGTGCCACCGGTGGCCCGGTCGCCCTGGACGCCTGGGTCGGTGTGACTGATGACGAGCTCGACGCTGGTGGGCAGCTCGATGTAGAGCGGGCTGCCTTCGTGGACCGCGACGACGACCTCGGCGTTGTCGAGCAGGTAGTTCGCGCCGGCGCCCACGGTGTCGCCGGAGACATGCACCTGGTCGAAGGTGTCGCTGTCCATGAAGACGAAGTCCGGGTCCTCCTTGTAGAGGTAGGTCATGGAGCGCTTGTCCACCGTGGCCGTCTCGACCTTGGTTCCGGCGTTGAACGTGCGATCGACGACCTTTCCCGACAGGACGTTCTTCAACGTCGTGCGCACGAACGCGCCACCCTTGCCGGGTTTCACGTGCTGAAACTCGACAACGGTCCACAGCTGCCCGTCGATGTTGAGCACCAGGCCGTTCTTCAGGTCGTTCGTGGTCGCCACGGGTCTCCTCGCACAGATGTAGGGCCGGCGTGCCAGTCTACCGACGCGTGCATGCGACGCTTGGTGCGTGGAGGTGCTCGCAGATCGCTACCGCCGGGTGCGCTCGCTCGGCAGCGGCGCGATGGGCGAGGTATGGCTGGCTGAGGACACCCTGCTCAGCAGGCCGGTCGCAATCAAACAGCTGCGCACCCACCCGGACGCCATCCTCGGCCAGTGGGGCGAGCGGATCCGGCGCGAGGCCAGACTGGCCGCGCAGCTCAATCACCCGAACGCCGTCGCCATCTACGACCTGGTCGTCGTGGACGAGCAGCCCTACCTCGTCTTGGAGTACGTTCCGGGCGAGTCGCTCGCCCAGCGCATTCGGCAGGCCGGCAAGCTGACACCGGAGCAGGCCGCCCAGTGGATCGGCCAGGTCGCCGGCGCGCTGGAGGCGGCGCACGCCCGCGGCATCGTGCATCGCGACGTCAAGCCCGCGAACATCCTGATCACGCCGTACAACGCGGCGAAGCTCACCGATTTCGGCATCGCCCGCTCTGCGCAGGACGTCTCGCAAACGCAGACCGGGATACTGGTCGGCACGCCGGCCTTCCTCGCCCCGGAAGCAGCACGCGGCGGCGACCCGTCCCCCGCCAGCGACATGTGGTCACTGGGCGCCACGCTCTACTCGGCAGTCGAAGGCCGGCCGCCGTTCGGCTCCGGCGCGGACAATCCCCTGGCCGTACTGGCTCGGATCGGGTCCGAACCGGTACCGCCGGCAGCGTCGGCCGGGTGGCTCACGCCGCTGCTCGCTGCGCTCCTCGATCGCGACCCGGCGCGCCGGCCCACGGCGGCCCAGGTGCGTGCCGCGCTCACACCAGCCGCGTCCGACGACGAGCTGACCCAACCGGGGCC
>JBPYES010000090.1:0-6456 GCA_051984825.1 Jatrophihabitantaceae bacterium | reverse complement strand
GAGGTCGAGGGCCGGCGACTGTCGCTGTCGAACCTCGGCAAGGTGCTCTACCCCGAGACGGGGTTCACCAAGGGCGAGGTGATCGACTACTACACCCGGATCGCTCCGGTGCTCCTGCCGCATCTCGCCGACCGGCCGCTGACCGTCAAGCGCTACCCGAACGGCGTCGACGCCGCGTTCTTCTTCGAGAAGAACGCCCCCCGCGGCACGCCGAAGTGGGTGCGCACCGTGACGCTGCCGGTACCGGGCTCGACCATGGACCGCGAGACGATCGACTTCGTGGTGGTCGAGGAGCTGGCAACCCTGGTGTGGCTCGCCAACCTGGCTGCGCTCGAGTTACACGTCCCGCAGTGGCAGGTTGCGGACGGACAGAGCGCGCCGCGCACCGACCAGATCGTGTTCGACCTCGATCCGGGCGCGCCGGCCGACATCCGGCAATGCTGCGAGGTGGCCCTCCACGTGCGGGAGCTGCTCGTTGCGGACGGCCTCACCCCGTCGGCCAAGACCTCCGGCTCGAAGGGCATGCAGGTCAGCGCTGCCGTCTCGGTGGCCGCCCCGGGCGAGACCTCCCGCTACGCCCAGCACGTCGCCCAGCGGCTGGAGGCAGCGCACCCCAAGCTGGTGGTATCGCGGATGGCGAAGAGCCTGCGTCGCGGGAAGGTGTTCGTCGATTGGAGCCAGAACAACCCGGCAAAAACGACGGTGGCGCCATACTCGCTGCGGGCGCGCCCGATGCCGACCGTCTCCACGCCCGTGTCCTGGGACGAAGTGGCGGCCAACCAGGCGTTGCGGTTCACCGCGCCGGACGTGCTCGAACGGGTGGCGGCGGACGGCGACACGTTCGCCGCAGCGCTCTCCGACTCGGCTCGGGGGCGGCTACCCGGCTAGGCTGCCGGAATGCCGGACACGGTCGACACTGCTCGGGGCGGGCGCCTGCCCCGCTCGGCGCGCCGCCGGCAGCTGCTTGCCGCGGCACAGGAGGTCTTCGTCGCAAACGGCTACCACGCCGCCGCGATGGACGACATCGCCGAGCGAGCGGGTGTCTCCAAGCCCGTGCTGTATCAGCACTTCCCCGGCAAGCTCGACCTGTACCTGGCGCTGATCGACGAACAGGCCGACGCGCTCACCACGGCGATCAGGGAAGCGCTGGCGCACACCGACGACAACCGCGAACGCGTCCACGGCGTGCTGTCCGCCTACTTCGAATTCGTCGACGGCAGGGCGCGCAGCGCCCCGGGTGCGTTCCGGCTGATCTTCGAGACCGATCTGGGCAAGGATCCTGCCGTGCGCGACCGCGTCGAGCGTGCCACCGGCGAGATCATGCGCGCGGTCGCGGACACCGTGGCCGGCGACACCGGCCTCGACCGGGCCAGGGCAGAGTTGCTCGCAATCGCGCTCACCGGCGGGGCGCAGGTGGCCGCGCGATGGTGGCTCGACAACGATCGTCCGGTGTCGCACGCGGACGCCGTTCGCCTGCTCGAAACCCTGCTATGGCGGGGCATCTCACACTTCCCGCGCACAGATTGATCCGGCGATTTCGCTGTGCGCGCAGCGTGACGGTCAAGCACCTGCTCCTGCGCTAGCGTGGATGCCGGTTCGGCGAGATGTCACGGCAGGAGGCCCGGTGGAGGTCAAGATCGGCGTGCTGCACACGCCGCGCGAGATCGTGGTGGAGAGCGTGCAGACCCAGGACGAAGTCGAGGAACTCGTCGCCACGGCGCTCAAGAGCGTGGACGGCCAGCTGAAGCTCACCGACGACAAGGGCCGGTTGGTCATCGTTCCGGGCAACCTGATCGCATACGTCGAGATCGCGCAAGCAGACGTCCGCCGGGTCGGGTTCACGCCTTAGGGACGGCGGACTGATCCGGGCTACCGAACGCGCGGGATTTGCTACGCGTTCAGACCGAGGGTGGCCATGCGCTCGGCATGCCCGTCGGTGATCCGCTTGATCAGCGCCGCAACCCCGGCGAGGTCGCCGGTGCCCTTCACCAGCAGCGTCGTCAGCGCGTCACGCTCGGCAAGAACGTGCTGCGTCTGGCTGATCGCCTCGCCTACCAAGCGGCGGCCCCACAGGGCCAGGCGGCCGGAAAGCACCGGCTGTGCGGCGATCGCGGCCCGCACCTCCCGCACCACGAACGCGGCGCTGCCCGCGTCGGATAGCACCTCGAGAATCAGCTCCCGGGTCGCCGGATCCACGAAGTCGGCGATCTCACGGTAGAAGTCCGCGGCCAGCCCATCGCCGACGTAGGCCTTGACGAGCCCTTCGAGCCAGTCGGCCGGGACAGTCCTGGCGTGGAAGCGCTCCAGCGCCGGCGCGAACGGCGCCATCGCCTCCTCCGGCGACGCCCCGAGGGAGATGAGCCGCTCCGCCAGTAACCGGTAGTGGCCGATCTCTACCGCGGCCATTTGCGCCAGCGCGGCCCGGCCGGAGAGCGACGGCGCCATGCGCGCGTCCTCGGCGAGCCTGTCGAAGGCGCTCAGCTCGCCGTAGGCCAGGGCAGCAAGCAGGTCGATGAGCGCAGCCTCTTCAGGCACAGCTAGACCCATTTCGGCCGGCGGATTTAGCCCAAGCGCTCATGTGCCGCAGGGTATCGCCTGGCACATGACTACACTCCGCAAGTGGATTGTCGCGCCTAATGCGGTGATCCGACATCTTCGCGTTGACCGCTCGGCACCGAGATCGTGAGATCACGCCCCGCCGGCCCCCTAAGGCGGCGTTCACAGGTCGGCGCACGAGCTTCGAGGAACGTTCATTGACCGAGCTAGACGACGCGGCCCCAACGCCGCTCGCCGCGCGGGCCCCGGTCCGCCCGGACAGTCCCGCATTCGCCGACTTCCCGGTGCGCCCCGAGATCGTGGCGGCTCTTTCGGATGTGGGCATCACCCGCACCTTCGCCATCCAGGAACTCACCCTGCCGATCGCGCTTGCCGGTAACGACCTCATCGGCCAGGCACGCACCGGTACCGGCAAGACCCTCGGATTCGGCGTGCCCCTGCTGAATCGGCTGCAGCTGCCCGGGGGCAAAGCGGCCGACCCGCAGGCACTCGTCGTGGCGCCGACCCGGGAGCTTGCCGTGCAGGTGGCCGGTGATATCACCGCGGCCGGCAAGCAGCTGGGCGTGCGCGTGCTGACCATCTACGGCGGACGCCCGTATGAGCCGCAGATCGCCGGGTTGCGGCGCGGTGTCGACGTTGTGGTCGGCACACCGGGCCGGCTGCTCGATCTCGTCCAGCAGGGCCACCTGCGGCTGTCCGCGGTCGCCACCCTGGTGCTCGACGAGGCCGACGAGATGCTCGACCTGGGCTTTCTGCCCGACATCGAGAAGCTGCTCGAACTGCTGCACACGGAGCGGCAGACGATGCTGTTCTCGGCCACGATGCCCGGGCCGATCGTGGCGCTGGCCCGGCAGTTCATGCGCCAGCCCATGCAGATCCGGGCGGACCACAGCTCCACGGACCCTGGGGCGATCGAACACGTCGAGCAGTTCGCCTACCGGGCTCATGCCCTCGACAAGACCGAGCTGCTCGCCCGGGTGCTCCAGTCCCGCGGCCGCGGCCTGACGCTGATCTTCACCCGCACGAAGCGCACCGCGGCGAAGCTGGCCGAAGAGCTGGGCGAGCGCGGCTTCGCCGCCGTCGCGATCCACGGTGATCTCGGACAAGGCGCCCGCGAGGACGCGCTGCGAAGGTTCCGGTCCGGCAAGGCGGACGTGCTGGTCGCAACCGATGTGGCCGCCCGCGGGCTGGACGTCGAGGGCATCACACATGTGATCAACTACCAGGCCCCCGATGACGAGAAGACCTACATCCACCGCATCGGCCGCACCGCCCGGGCGGGTGCCTCCGGCAAGGCGATCACCCTCGTCGACTGGGACGAGGTGCCACGGTGGAAGCTGATCTGCGACGCGCTCGGCCTGCCGTTCCACGAGCCCGCCGAGACGTACTCCACGTCCGAGCACCTGTTCTTCGAACTCGATATTCCGCACGACGCCGGCCCACGCCCGCCCGGCGCGGAAGAGCGCACCCCCGAACGACTGGCGCGCCGGTCCCGACCTGAGCGGGCCGGTCCTCCGCAGCGGCGCGAGCGCAACCGGGTCCGCACCCGTGGCGGCAAGCCGATCGATGCGGCACCGCCCGACTCTGCCGCCGACCCCACGTCCCCGCGACGGCGACGACGCAGGGGCGGGCCGTCCACTCCACAGGCGGATACGTAAGGATCGAGTGGTGACCGACGTCGAGGAGCGCACGGACGAGCTCGCGCGCTACCTCGCGTCAATGCGCCGGCAACGCCGCTGGTACGTCGCCGTCGTCGCCGCCGTAGCGGTAGTCGCTGTCGGGGTGACCCTTGTCGTGTGGTTCACCGGCGAGATCACCCATGTGCACCTGCACACGGCCAAGACAGCGCCGCCGAACGTGCCCCTCGGCACTCCCCCGGCAGCGCCGGCTGCGAAGTGGCGCTCGCCGGATGCGACGGCGATCGGCGCGCCGTTCTCGGGCGGCACGGTCGTCACCTATTCCGCGCATACCGTCACCGGGCGCGAGGCGGTAACCGGCCGTGCCTACTGGACCTACACGCGCACTGATCGCACCGTGTGCGAGGTCGCGCAGATCCAGGGCCACGCAATCGCCGTCTTCGAGGACAGCGGCGCGTGCAATGAGGTCACCACGCTCGACACGGGCACCGGCCAGCGCGAATGGACTCGCACGCTCGACGAGAACGCCCTCACGGTCACGGGCCGGCCGGTGTTCATCGCCACCTCGGACACGCTCCTTGTGTGGACGCCCGACTTCGTGTACTCCATCGATCCGTCCAGCGGCTATGACCGGTGGACGTTCCCCGCAGGCGACGGCTGCGCGCTTACCTCGGTGGTGCCTGGGTCAGCCGGGGTACTGATGAGCGAGCGCTGTGCGGGCGATAGCCAGCTGTTGCTGCGTGACCGCACCGCCGGCAGCGACGACAAGCAGCAGTCGGAGGACAAGAAGAACCAGGTGCAGTGGCGGCTGAAGCACACCAGCACGGTGCCTGTTGCGGCCGACTCGGTGGTGGCGGCGCTCGATCCGTCCACCCGGCAGCTCGTGATCTACGGCCCGGACAAGGGTGCAGTGCGCAGTCGGGTCTCACTGCAGCCCGCGCCGAGCGCGACCACGCCGATCAGCCAAGCAGCCGCGAACGACGGGGAACTGATCTGGATCGCGGGCACCGGCTACGCCCTCGAGGACACGGGCGCGCAGCGATGGAGTGCTGCGTTGACAGGGATGCCGACGCTCACCGCGCCGGACGGCTCCGCGATTGTCCCCGAGCTCTCGTCAGCCCGGCTGCTCGTACCGACGTCCGACGGCGTCGCGGCTCTGGACGGGCTCACCGGCAAGGTCACTACGCGCTATCCCGTTCCGGCACCGGCACCGGGTAGCCAGGTCTTCCCCGTCGGCAATGGGCTGCTGGTCGCCGGCCCATCGACGACGTACTACGCATGATCACCCTCGAGGTGCCGGGTGGCCCGATTGCGGCGTTGACGGCCGGCGACCCCGATGCACTCGCGGCGCTGCTCCTGCCGGGATTCACCGGCAGCAAGGAGGACTTCGCGCCGATTCTGGAACCGCTTGCCGCCGCGGGGCTGCGTGCCGTCGCAATCGATATGCCCGGACAGTACGAATCGTCGCGCCGGGATGACTACTCCGTCGCGGCGCTGGCCGGAGACGTGCACGCCGCTGCGGCGATGCTCGGCGGGCCGGTCCACCTACTGGGCCACTCGTTCGGCGGTTACGTCGCGCGCGCGGCGGTGATCGCCGAACCGGCGCGGTTCGCCTCGCTGACGCTGATGGACTCGGGGCCGGCCGGCATCGACGGCCGGCGCCGCGCACTCATCGAGCACCTGCGGCCCGTACAGATTGAGCACGGTACTACGGCGGTGTACGAGGCACTGACCGAATTGGACGCTGCCGAGCCGGGATACGTCCCGCCGACGCCGGCGCAGGAGGCGTTCCGGCGGAAGCGGTTCCTGGCGAACGACCCGGCTGGGCTGCTCGCCATGGGCACGGCAGTGATCGCGGAGCCCGACCGGGTGGACGAACTTGCCTCGACCGGCGTGCCGCTACTCGTCCTGACCGGAGTGGACGACGATGCGTTCCCGACCGCGGAGCAAGCCGAGATGGCCAAGCGGCTGGGCGCCTGGTACGTGGAGGTGCCGGATGCCGCGCACTCCCCAGCTGTCGAGAACCCTGCGGCTACGGCCGCCGCGCTGATCAGCTTCTGGCAGCGATGAGCGCTGACGCCGACCTCGGCTACTTCGGTCCGGGCAGTCTCACCTGGCGGGTCCACGCCGAGCCGCTGACGATGGTGGGCGGGCTGCGCGCGCTGCTGTTGCAGGCGCTGCATCCAGAGGCGATGCGGCTCCTGTACGAGCGCTCGTCGTTCCAGGACGACCCGTGGGCGCGCTTGCAGCGCACGGTGATCTA
>JBPYES010000089.1:0-4235 GCA_051984825.1 Jatrophihabitantaceae bacterium | reverse complement strand
AGCGTTCAGCGCGACCAGGTCGGCACGCTTGCCCGCTGCGATCACCCCGATGTCGTCCCGGCGCAGGGCGCGGGCGCCACCGGCGGTGGCGGCGTGGACGGCTTCGGCCGGCGTCATGTGCATGTCAAGCACCGCCAGCGCGACGGCGAGCGGCATCGACGTCGAGTAGCCCGATCCGGGGTTGCAGTCGGTCGCGAGGGCGACGTCGACTCCGGCGTCGAGCAGCCGACGCGCGTCGGGGTACGGCGATCGGGTGGAGAACTCGACCAGCGGCAGCAGCGTGGCCACCGTGGTGGACGCCGCCAGTGCGTCCACGTCCGTGGGCGACAGGTGGGTGCAGTGGTCGGCGCTGGCGGCGCCCAGTTCGACAGCGACCTGCACGCCGGGCCCGGCCCGCAATTGGTTGGCGTGGACGCGAGCGCCGAGCCCTAGCGCCTGCCCTGCCCGGAGCACGGCCCGTGTTTCGTCCGCATCGAAGGCGCCTTCTTCGCAGAAGACGTCCACCCAGCGGGCGTGTGGTGCGCAGGCGGCGAGCATCGGGCCGCAGACGAGCGCCAGATACGCGTCACGGTCGACGCCGGGCGGCACCACATGTGCTCCGAGGAAGGTGGTCTCCGGCGTGAATTCGCGGGCAATACGCAGTGACCGTTCCTCGGTCTCGACGTCCAGCCCATACCCGGACTTGCATTCGAACGTGGTCACACCCGCGCGCAGCAGCTCATCCCCCAGCCGCTCGACGTTGCGCTGCAGGACTACGTCCGGCGCCGCCCGTGTCGCGGCCACAGTCACCTGGATGCCCCCGGCTGCATAAGGCATTCCACGCATGCGCGCCTCGAACTCCGCCGCCCGGTCGCCGGCGAACACCAGGTGCGCGTGCGAGTCGACGAAGCCCGGGATCATGGCCCGGCCCGAGAGGCCCACGCGCCGATCCGCCGCCGGTGCCGACGACCCCGCCCCGACCCACGCGATCACGTCGTCGTCAACGACCACGGCGGCGTCCCGGATCTCGCCGAGCGTGGCGTCCTGCGTCGCGAGCAGCCCGATGCCGTCCAGCAGCGTCGCCGTCACTTCGCCTTGGCCGCCGCCTTCTGCTGCTGCTTGTAGCTGCGCACCTTCGTCAGTGACGCGTCGTCCACCACGTCCGCGACGGAGCGGTACACGCCGTCGTCGCCGTACGTGCCGGCCGCCTCACGCCAGCCGGGCGGCTGCACGCCGAACTGCTTGCCCAGCACGGCGGTCAAGATCGCAGCCTTCTGTGCACCGTAGCCAGGCAGCTTGGCCAGCCGCGCGGTCAGCTCGGCGCCCGAGGACACGTCCGACCACACCCTCGACGCATCACCGCCGTACTCGTTGACGAGGACGCGAGCCAGCTCCTGGACGCGTCGGGCCATCGACGCAGGGAAGCGGTGCAGCGCCGGCGGCGTGCGGAACAGCTCCTCGAATGCGCCGGGGTCGTACTCCGCGATCGTGGCGGCATCCAGCGTGCCGCCGAGGCGCTCCCGCAGCTCGTACGGCGACGTGAACGCCTTCTCCATCGGAATCTGCTGGTCGAGCAGCATGCCGATCAGCAACGCGAGTGGGTCATCGGCGAGCAGTGCGTTCGCCTCGGGCGTGTAGGCAAGGTGCATGCCGTGATTCTGCCCGCCGCTGCAACCGGCGCTCATCGCATACCGCATACTCCCCGCATGCGCCAGCTCGCGGAGTCCTGGCTGACCGACATGGACGGCGTGCTCATCCGGGAGGAGCACGCCCTGCCCGGGGCCGCCGACTTCCTCAAGCGGCTCGTCGACCGCGAGCGGCGGTTCCTGGTGCTGACGAACAACTCGACCGCTACACCCCGGGACCTGGCCGCCCGGCTGGCCCGCTCCGGATTGGACGTCCCGGAGTCGGCGATCTGGACATCGGGCCTGGCCACGGCGACGTTCCTCGCCGACCAGAAGCCGGGCGGCTCGGCGTACGTGATCGGCGAGGCCGGGCTCACCACGCCGCTGCACGACGCGGGCTACACGCTCACCGACCGTGATCCGGATTTCGTCGTGCTGGGCGAAACGCGCACCTACTCGTTCGAGGCGATCACCAAGGCGATCCGGCTGATCGCGAACGGTGCCCGCTTCATCGCCACCAACCCGGACGTAACCGGGCCCTCTGCCCAGGGCCCGTTGCCCGCGACCGGATCGGTGGCCGCGCTCATCACGACGGCGACCGGCCGGCGTCCCTACTTCATCGGCAAGCCGAACCCGATGATGTTCCGCAGCGCGCTCAACCGGATCTCCGCGCACTCAGAGTCGACGGTCATGGTCGGCGACCGCATGGACACGGACATCGTGGCCGGCATCGAAGCAGGTTTGGACACGATCCTGGTGTTGACCGGGTCGACACAGCCGGCCGATATCGAGCGGTTCCCGTACCGTCCCGGACGCGTGCTGGACTCCATCGCCGACGCGATCGAGTTGATCTGAGGCCGCTGTCGGAGCGGTGCGCAATACTGCATGCGTGCCCGTACCGCCGTCCCGGCATCTGTTGCGCGCGAAGGATCTCGCCGATGCGCGCTACGCCGAGCCACTCACGGTCGCTGACCTGGCTCGGGCGGCGGGCCTGTCGAAGGCGCACTTCAGCCGCGAGTTCCGCCGGGCGTTCGGCGAGTCGCCGCACGCCTACTTGCTGACCCGCCGGCTGGAGCGCGCAGCCGCCATGCTGCGTACCACCGACCGCTCGGTGGCCGACATCTGCATTGCCGTAGGCCTGGACAGCATCGGCTCGTTCACCGCGAGCTTCCACCGGATGTTCGGACGCACGCCGACCGCGTACCGCGCGGCGTACCCACCGGCCGCCGACCGCGCTCTGATCCCGGCCTGCGTGCTGCGTGCCTACGGGCGCCCGCAACACCGCACGTTTCGAGAAGACGCGGTGTTGGCCAGCTGAATAACGTCCTCGTTGACGGCCCTGACTAGGAGGACATCATGATCAAGATTGGCACCGCCCAGGTGTGGGTGCACGACCAGGACGAAGCCCTCGACTTCTACACCAAGAAGCTCGGTTTCGAGGTGCGGTCCGATGTGACCGTGCCCGAGCTCGGCAACTTCCGCTGGCTTACCGTGAGCCCGCCCGGTCAGGAGGACGTCGCGATCACCCTGATGGCGATCCCCGGGCCGCCGGTCATGGACGAGTCCACGGCAGCGCAGGTACGCGAGCTGATGGCCAAGGGCTTCGCCGGCACCGTCTTCCTCACAACCGACGACGCCAAGGCCAGCTACGAGGAGTTGCGCGGCCGCGGCGTCGAGTTCACCGAGGAGCCCGAGGAGCGGCCCTACGGGATCGACTCCGGTTTCCGCGACCCGTCGGGCAACAGCTTCCGGCTCACGCAGGTGCGTCCTGACCTCGTCTGACAATCTGCTGCACCGACCAGCCGTTCCCGTCCGGATCGTTGAAGTAGACGAAGCGGCCCCAGTCAAGGTCCTCGATCTCGCTGACCGCGACGCCGTGGTCTTCGAGGTCGGCGTGGGCGGCCACGATGTCCGGGACCACAACCTGCAGCGCCTGCATCGACCCGGGCGCCATTTGCGAGATGCCTTGGCCGATCGCGATGGAGCAGGCCGAGCCACGAGGCGTCAACTGCACGAATCGGAGCTTGTCGGTGACCTGAACGTCATGGTCGGCGTGGAACCCGACCTGCTCGGTGTAGAACGCCTTCGCCCGATCTACGTCGGAGACGGGCACGATCACCAGTTCCAGCTTGCAGTCCATAGTTGTGAACGTAGCGGTCCGCGCTGACAATCTCAGCACTGTGCTGGTCGTAGTGGGTGCAGCAATCGTCCGGGACGGACGGCTGCTCGCCGCGCGGCGATCGGCGCCGCCTGCTGTTGCGGGTGGCTGGGAGTTTCCGGGCGGCAAGGTTGAGCCCGGCGAGTCCGAGGTGGACGCGCTCGTGCGGGAGTGCCGCGAAGAGCTGGGCGTCGAGGTCCGGATCGGAGCGCTGCTCGGTACCGTCACGCCGGCTGAGTTCGTGTTGCGGGTGTACCGGGCAGCGCTGGTGGCGGGCGAACCACGGCCGTTGCAGGATCACGACGAGCTGCGCTGGCTCGCCGCGCACGAACTGGCCGACGTGCCGTGGCTGCCCGCCGACCTGCCGTTGCTACCCGCGATCCGGGAAGCCCTCTAGCCCTCGCGCATCGGGACGCGAATGCCCCGCTCCGCGGCCACCTCAGCGGCACGCTCGTATCCGGCGTCGACGTGCC
>JBPYES010000088.1:0-2071 GCA_051984825.1 Jatrophihabitantaceae bacterium | reverse complement strand
GTCAGCGACTGATTCGTCAGGAGTCGACGTGTTCGGCCCGGGTCGCGCGCCACAAGTTGGCGCCGGACGGTTGACCGGTGCGTCAGGTGGCGTCGTGCAGAGCGACCCTTCCGGCGGAGACGACCTTGCCCGAAGCGTCTTCGAACCACACCGATACGCCGTGATCGTCGTCGGCAGCTCGGACGTCGAAGCCGAGGTCCGGCCACGGCCAACCATGGGCCGTCGCGACCGCGTCTTGGATCATTTCGAGCGCCGCGATTGCGGTCCGGCGAGCTTTTGCGCGACGGGATAGCACCAGCGGCATCGACGGGCCGATGCCGAGTGGCGCCCTCAGCGTCGTGACGCTAGCGAGGTGCACAGAGCCGGCCGGCCGCTCGGTTGCTACATTCGGCGGAGTGCGTTGCGCGGTCAGCACGCATTGCCGGCCGGAACCGGTGACCCGAACCGTGACGTTGGCCGGTAGCGCGCTGGCGACGCCGTCGAGCAGCTGGAGAAGAAGACGTCGAGCCTTCGCGCCTCTCACTGCCACGGGACCATTGTCAGGTGCGTACCAAGCTGACCTTGCGCCAGGCGTTGCGCGTGAGTGTCATCGGCTTCAGCGTGCAGTCCAGCCGCCGTCCACCGGGATGGTCGTGCCGGTGATCAGCGACGCGGCAGGGGACGCGAGGAACACGACGGCGCCGGTCACGTCAGCGGGCGTGCCGATCCGGTGCAGGGCCGCGATGCGCTCGACCACGTCGGCGCGAAACGCCGGGTCGCTCAAGGCTTTCTCCGTGCCAGGCGTGTCGATGAACGTCGGCGCTACGCAGTTGACGGTGATCCCGTATTGACCCCACTCGACGGCGAGGCAGCGCGTGAGGTGTGTGATCGCCGCCTTCGTCATGCAGTAGACCGACTCGCCTGGCAGTGCGACCAACCCTGCCTGGGAACCGATATTGACGATGCGGCCGAAGCCCCGTTGTCGCATGAGTGCGGCCGCTGCCTGGCTCGCGAAGAACGTGCCGGCGAGGTTGACCCGCAGCGTCGCGTCGAAGTCCTCGACGGTCACGGCATCCGCCATGCTCACCCGGCCTATGCCCGCGTTGTTGACCAGGATGTCCAGCCCGCCCAGGGCATTCTCGGCTGCTGCCATGGCGGTGCGGACTTCGCCCAGTTGGCTCATGTCCATCTGCAGCCGGACGGCGCGCCGCCCGGTCGCCTCGATCGCCTCGACTACGTCCGCCGCTGTGCCGGCATCGCGCAAGCCGAGGGCAACGTCGGCGCCCGCGTGTGCCAGCGCGATCGCGATCGCCCGGCCTAAACCGCGCGCGCTACCGGTCACGAGCGCGTGCTTGCCGTTAAGAGAGAAGTCCGCAGCCTCGTTCACAAGCGCCCACCTTGCCATGCGCCTTGGGCAAACGGCGCTGCAGCGTTCGTGTGACGACGCAAATGCCGTACCCGGCCCGTTACGGGCTACTCGGGCACCGCATCAGGGGTTCTTGGGCTGCGCGGAAGCATATTCCGGCAGCGAGCTGGGTATAACACAGCCGTGCTGGACACCGAGGTGTGTGACTGGTGCGGCCGGCGGTTCAACGCCGATGACGCTTTATTCGACATGCATGCCGATCCCGTGACGCGGCAGGGCAGGCTGGTAACCGCGTGCACCGAGGAACATCTACTGGCGCTATCCGAACGCGCGCACCGAGGAATCCGCCGTCGGCGCAGGCGTTTGGCCGCCCGGCGTTGGCGTGTGCGCCGCCCACGCATCGTGTGAGGGCGCCGCGGCCCGGACGGTTGCTTCGATGTTGTCCCAAGGCATGCCCGGCGGCAGCAGGATCGTGACGATGTCGGCTGCGCCATCCCAGAGCCGGAGTTGCTCGCGGACCTGGTCGCCGGTTCCGGACGCGGTCAGCTGATCCACCACCACGTTGGCGCCCGCGGGTACGGTCACGCGCCGTGGGCTAGGGCGCGGGTTTGCGGCGATGATCTCTTGGACGTCGGTGTCATAGCCTTGAGCGGACACGGACCGGGCATAGACATCGCCCATGGCGCTCAGATACCAGGCGACGCAGCCTGCGACGATGCCCCGGGC
>JBPYES010000087.1:0-7339 GCA_051984825.1 Jatrophihabitantaceae bacterium | reverse complement strand
ATCAGCAAACCTAAATATTGATCATCAAGAATGCGATACGCCGGCAAGAATGTGAGAAAGCCGCGCCCGAATATCGGCGTCCGTGAAATGAAGTCGTACGCCAAAGAGAAACTGCCGCTGCGCGATTGTGCGCTGCTGTCGCCCGAGATTCCGGTAAAGAGATGCGTGATGGTGCCGAGCAGCCCCGGGACCATCACGTAGACGACGCCGAATACGGCCAGGACCGCCGCATACGCGCGTCGGCGGGCCGCACGTGCCCAGGTCGGCAGCACGAAACACAGCACCACGATGAGGCTGATCACCGCCGACCGGGAGATCGAGATGGGCACCGCGAATCCCATAGCGAGTACGGGATACCACCGGCGAAGGGCCGGGCGGTGGCGATCGGTCATTGCGTAGTGCAGTGCAATCGGCAGTGCCATCGTGAGTACCGAGCCGAACTCGATCGGGTGTGACGCGGTGCCGGCCGGTCGGGCCAGCCCACCACGGCCGAGCACGCTGACCAGTGCCCGGTTCGCGGTGAGTCCCGGCACTTGCAGGTAGTTGGTGAAGGGCATCTTGGTCACGAATTGCAGCAGCCCGAGGGTCGCTAGCGCCCCGGCGAGTAGCACTAGACGACGCAGCAGCACGTCGAGTCGCTCCCGGGTTGGGACACGGTCCATGGTCATGAGCAGTACGCCCATCCACGAGAAGACCATCAGCAGTCCCGAATCCGCGGCACGTGCCTCGGCGCTGAACATCGAGCGGGAGTTCGCCGCGACGTAGCTGATCAGCACCGCGCCGACGAACAGCCATGCGAACGTCCGGATCGGCTCGGCTCGGCGCTGCCGGCGGCCCAGGTTGTTCACAACCGCGGTCAGCCAGACCGCAAACAGAACCATGCCGAGGATCTCGGCCGGCGTGCCGGCGCTGCCGAGCGGGGCGAAGATGAGCCTGGACGGGATGACGACGAGCAGGACCAGAAACGCTGTTAGGCCGGTGACGGCGTCGATGCGCGTCGGCCGCGTTGACACCGCCACCGCGGTCATGCCGAACGAGGTCGCCGCCGCCGGCGCGCACGGGCGCGCGCTCCCGGCGATTTAGCCGAGTCTGCAGAGTCACCCGGGTTTTCCGAGTCAGCCGAGTCGGCCGTGTCTGGCGTCTCTGACGTGTCTGGCGTTTGCCCGGACCCGTCCGTCTTCCTCCGGATCCGGGCCGAGAACGACGGACGTGCACTGCCGGCTCGCGCCTCGCCGGGTGCCGGTGCGGTCCTGAGCCGCCGGACGGTACGCCCAGAGCCCTTCTTTGCACGCCGACGCTGCCTGAACGTGTCGACGACCGATACCGCGAGCGCGGTGCCGAGCAGCCCGACCACCAACGCGACGGCCAACGCGCGGATTTGCGACTTACGGGAGGCGCCGGCCTGCGTGTCGCTAGACACCACTGAGGTGGTGGCGAGGTCCTTATTGTCGGGCACTTGGGCGGCCTGCACCCGGGTGAGCTGCGGTCCCGCCATGTTGAGCACCATGCGCAGATCGGCCAGAGCCCCCTCCGGCGTCTTGGCCTTGGTCGTGATGGCGACGATAGGCCCGTCGCTTGTGGTGTCGCGGGCGACGGTGTACGAGCCGACGAAGCCCTCCTTCACCAATGCGGCACGCGACGCGCTCGACGTCATCGCCAGGCTGAAGACATCGGCGAGCCCCTGCAGTCCGTTCAGCTGCAGGTACGGATTCGGGTTGCCGGTCGTTGTGGCGGTCGCAGCCGCCGGCGGGGGCGTGACCACCAGGGACGCTTTCGCCGTGTAGCTCGGTCCGACCTTATGCAGAGCCGCGGCACACAAGACCACCGTGGCGATCAGGCCGGCGACGGCGACGGGCCACTGCCGCCTGAAACGTTGCCGCAATCGGCTCTCGGGCGTGCTGGATGAAGCGGTCGCCACTCGAGTTGTACCTCCGCCCCCACCGAGGTGATGTTGCTCGCCAAGCCGGAAACCGACCCGTACGATATGACAGCAACTTAACGGAGGGTACCACCGCCGCGTAGGCGGTAACGGAAGGTGATTTATGTCCGGGGGGGCAGCGGTCGCCGCGCCGGCGGTCGTGGACCTGTCGGCAGCCGACGATCGGCGCTGGCGCCGGCAGCGACAGGCGCGGCGCTGGGCGGCACTCGTCGTAGCGCTCGGGCTACTGCTCACTCTTGCGATCAGTTACCGGGTCGCCCGCAAGCCTGGCGTCTTCTGGGCCCAGACCGACGTAGTCTTCCTTCCTCCGGCCAGCACTTTTCACCCCAACACGTTGGTCAACACCTCCGACGGCGTGATCGCGCTCGCTGGCGTCGTCGGCAAGATGGTGGACCCGGACGCGGTAGCCGCGCGCGTCGTGTCCCCGACGGTAGCGCTGGCGAACCAGGGCATCCGGCACGGCTGGTCCGTGACCTTGCCCAACGACGGCGGGCAGTGGGCGGACAACTTCGACAAGCCGTTGCTTGACGTGCAGGCGGTAGGCAGCACGCCCGCCGAGGTGAGCGGCACGGTGAATCGGCTCATTTCCCAGATCAACCTCACGCTGTCCAGGCTGCAGGCCCAGGTGCCGCAAGTGGACCGCGTGAAGACCGCGCTCAGCCCGAGCCAGGTGCAGGTGTTCTACGACCCGGGACGGCGACTCCGCGCGCTAGCGGCATCTCTGGCCGTCGGGGTCGCCGCAACACTTGTCGCCGCCGGCTATGTCCGCAGGCGCATTGCCCGCAGGCCCTGACCAGAACGTCTGCCGGAAGCTCTGGTGACAAGTCCGGTGGGCGTCAGCTAGCTCCATTAGTTGCCGCCGGGAACGGTCCGGCTCGATGATCAGCGCTCAGCGCCAGATGCCGCGCGTGTCGTACACGACCTTGCCGGCGAGCAAGCTGCGGTTGAGTGACCGGAACTGGTCGTGGTCGACGAGCGAGGCAACGATGTCGGCCGCTTCCAGCGCGTCGACCGTACGGGCCAGTTGCACGTTCGGGCGATCGCGAAGGGCGGGCGGCAGGGCATCGATGTACGGCTCGGCGACCAGGATCTCGACGTCGGGCAGCGCGTCGGCGATCTGGGCGACGATCTCGACCGACGGGCTCTCGCGCAGGTCGTCGACGTTGGCCTTGAACGCCAGGCCCAGACAGGCGATCTTCGGCGCGTTGAACCGCCCGGCCTTTTGAATGACCTGTCGGGCAACGTGTGCCGGCTTGCCGTCGTTCACCTCGCGGGCCGTCCGGATGATGCGCGCGAGGTTCGGCGCGGACGCCACAATGAACCAGGGATCGACCGCGATGCAGTGCCCGCCGACGCCTGGGCCCGGCGTGAGGATGTTGACCCGGGGATGATGGTTGGCCAGCCGGATGACCTCCCAGACATCCAGCTTGAGCTGTTCGCAGATCAGCGACAGCTCGTTGGCGAAGCCGATGTTCACGTCGCGGTAGGCGTTTTCGACCAGTTTGGCCATCTCGGCGCTCGCGGCGTCGCTGAGCAGCAGGTTGCCCTGGGCGAACACGCGGTACAGCGACGCGGCCTTCTCGGCACAGCGCGGCGTGATGCCGCCGATCACCCGGTCGTTGGTGACGATCTCGATCATGATGCGCCCGGGCAGAACACGTTCGGGGCAGTGCGCGATGAAGACGTCCGGGACGCCGTCACTCGCGTGCGGCAATGTCAGATCCGGGCGCAACTTGCCGATCCACTCGCTGACCGACCGGGTGGTGCCGGGCGGCGACGTGGACTCGAGGATCAGCACCTCGCCGCCGCGCAGTCGCGGCGCGATGGCTTCTGCCGCCGCTCGCACATAGCTCAGGTCGGCGGAGTGGTCTTCGTGAAACGGCGTCGGCACCGCGATGACGTACGCGTCGGCGGGCGGTGTATCTGTGCTCGTCGTGAGTCGGCCCATCGCGACGGCGCCGCTGACGGCCGCAGCCAGGTCAGGTTCGACGAGAGGTACCTCGCCCCGCCCGACTGTCTTGACCACGTCGTCGTTCACGTCCACGCCGACGACGTCGATCCCCCGCGTGGCCAGCGCAGCTGCTGTGGGCAGCCCGATGTAGCCCAGCCCGATCACCGCGACAGAGCCGGAGAAGACGTTGTCCATGATCATTCCCCCGATGAGTGCCGGTACGGCGGCTGCCGCCGGATGAGTTCGCGCAGGACGAGCGCGATGAACGTGGCGTTGGTGGTCAAGTAGCGGCGCCACAGGCGCCGTGGCTCCTGCACGACGCGGTACAGCCATTCGAGGCCGAGGCGCTGCCAGAGCTGCGGTGCCCGCTTGGTGATGCCGGCGAGGATGTCGAACGAGCCGCCCACGCCGTGCAGGACGGGGACGCCGAGCGTCTCGCCGTAGTCGCCGAGGAAGATTTCTTTCTTCGGCGAGGTCATGCCCAGGAACAGCATGTCCGCGCCCGACTCGGTGATGTCGGCAGCGACCGTGGGCGACGCGGTGTCGGGGAAATAACCGTCGCGCGCGCCGGCGATCTTCAGCGCCGGGAACCGCTCTCCGAGGCGCTGCTGCAGTGTGGCGAGGACGTCTGCTCGCGCACCGAGCAGGTAGACCGACCAGCCGTCGCGGGCGGCGAGTTCCAGCAACCGCTCGAACAGGTCGACTCCCGCGACGCGTTCGGGCAGCCGGCGCCGCAGCAGTCGGCTGGCCCACACCACCGACTGCCCGTCGGCGACCAGCACGTCGCACTCAAGGAGCGAGTCGCGCAGATGTGCGTCCTCGCGCAGCCGCACCATCTTCGCGGCGTTCACTACTCCGACAAGCGTGCGTTCCCGACTGGCCAGTGACGTCTTGCACCGGTCGAGGACGTCGTCCATCGTCAGCGCGTCGATCGGCATGCCGAGGATGAGCTGCTTCATCGCGGCGCGCCCGCCCACGTGTACAAGAGCCAGCCGAGCTCGTACGGCCGGCACTCATAGTCGATCACGCCCGGCGGGCATACCCGATCGAGCAGCCGCAGCCGTAGTCGCGGCGACATCGCCGTGGTCACCGACCGGATCGAGCGCACCGCCTTACGCCGCTCGCGGCGGCCGACCTTGCGCCAGATCGCGCCGGTGTCGTCGTCGATCAGCGCCGCCGTGGCCTCAGGCGGGTCGAACACCCACGACAGCCCGCGGTTGATGGCGAGCTGGTGGTTGACGCCGCCGGCGGCACGCAGATCGAGCAGTGCCATCGGCGCCATCGCATGTTGGTGGACGCTATAGACCGGGTAACCCTCGACGACCTCGCCCGTGCGGACGTCGTAGTGCCACCACCACTGCCCGGCGTCGCCTTGGAGCCGCACGATCCGCTCCGCGCACCGCTCGGCGGCCCTGAGTGAATTCGGGTCCGCGGATGCTGCGTGGTGTCGGGCGAGCGCCTGGATCGGGTACACCTGATCGGCGAAGCAGCCGACGTGCGCGCGATACCAGGGCAGGCCGTCACGTGGCACGGCGTGCGGGAACGTGCCCTGCGCGCCCTGGGCGGTGCGCAGCCGCGCGGCCAGTTTGTCGGCGTCGGCAGCGACGTCACGCATCGTGCGGACGGCCAGCAGCGCGGTCAGCGTCCAGGCGAGATCGACGGTCGGGGCGGGCCGGCTCGACCGCACCGCCCCGACGAGACGACCGACCAGCGCCGGGTCGGCAACTCCGGCCACCTCGGCACACGCCCAGGCGGCGAGCGCAACCGCTCCGAGGTCTGCGCTGGTGCGAGCCTGCCCCGTGACAGCTTCGGTGAGCTGCACGGCGTTGCTGCCGGCGAGCAGCGCACGTTGCTCGGCCGGGACCAGGCGTGCCGCACCGAGCGCGACGATCGCCGCATAGCGAAGATTCGTGCCCTCGTCGCGCAGGCCGCTGCTGCTGCGACGCGCGGTTTGTGCGAACTGGGCGGTACCGGATAGGTACATTCGCGGCAGCGCACGCTTGGCCGAGTCGACGAGCAAGGAGATATCCGGTTGCGCCAGGGTCGCTGGTACGACGCCCTGCGTATTCATATGGTCCACTCGTCCCCCCGAACGATTCACCGTGGACTGACAGGATCGCACGTGCGCGGGCTTCGCGCATCACCGCCCGGTATACCTTCCCCGTGTGTGACTGATCCTTGCTGTCCGTGATTGCGGCAGTTGCCGGGCGCCGAGGCTAGCGACGGGCACCGCGGGCTACGCGGTCGACCCCGCCGGCGACCCGCCCACGGCGTGTCGGTTGCCCGCGTAGGCTGGTAAGCATCACCCCCGTCCGCCGCCGGATCGGGGATTTCTGTGCTGCCCCGCGGAGGTCTTTACGCGATGAGCTTGTCCGGATTGCTCGATGTCGCGCTGGGCGATCCGGCGCTGCGCACGGTCGTCGAGTCGGTCGGCACGCCGGAGTTGACGGTCAGCGGGCCCGCGGCGCTGCGGCCGTTCATGATCGCGGCGGTGGCTCGGGAACGCACCGTGCTGGCGGTGACCAGCACCGGGGCGGAGGCGGACGACCTGGCCGAGGCGCTGCGATCCCTGCTGCCGCCCGACACGGTGGCGGTCTATCCGGGTTGGGAGACGCTGCCGCACGAGCGACTGTCGCCGCGTGCCGACACGGTGGGGCATCGGCTTGCCGTACTGAGAAGGCTCGCCCACCCCAGTGACGAACACGGGCCGCTGCGCGCCGTGGTCGCGCCCGTGCGGGCCGTCCTGCAGCCGCAGGTGCCGGGGCTGGGGGAACTGACGCCGGTCGCGCTGCACGCCGGCGATGCAGGACGGGAGCTCACCGATGTGGTGACCGACCTCGTCGCTGCCGGATACGCCCGAACCGACCTGGTCGAGAAGCGCGGCGACTTCGCGGTGCGCGGCGGCATCCTCGACGTGTTCCCGCCGACCGAGGAGCACCCGCTCCGCGTGGAGTTCTGGGGCGACGAGGTCGAGGAGATCCGCTACTTCAAGGTCGCCGACCAACGGTCGCTGGAGCTCGCCGCGCACGGACTGTGGGCGCCGCCCTGCCGTGAGCTGCTGCTGACGCCGGAGGTGCAGGCACGTGCCGCGAAGCTCCTCGAGCAGCATCCGGAGCTCGCCGAGCTGCTGGACCCGATCAGTCGTGGCGAAGCCGTCGAGGGCATGGAGGCGCTCGCCCCCGTGCTCGTGGACGACCTGCGCCTCGTGCTGCACGAGCTGCCAGCAGGCTCGCATGTGATCGTCTGCGAACCAGAGCGTGTGCACAGCCGGGCTGCCGACCTGGTGCGGACGTCCGAGGAGTTCCTCGCCGCGTCGTGGGCGGTGGCGGCGGGCGGCGGCCAGGCTCCGATTGACCTTGCCGCCGCGTCGCTGCGCGAGCTCGACGACGCACAGGCCGAGGCGGCCGCGGCGAAAATCCCGTGGTGGGGCATTACCCAGCTCGGCGCTG
>JBPYES010000086.1:0-2749 GCA_051984825.1 Jatrophihabitantaceae bacterium | reverse complement strand
GCCGGCACTGTGGCGGCGCTGCGCCGGGTGCCCGGCGTCCACGCCGTGACCGGCGTCGTGCAGAGCGTCGTGATCGATCGCAGCGGGGGCGGCACCCAGTACACCGCGCAGGGCATCGACGGCTCCGGCGCGACGTTCGACCTGGGCGTCACGTCAGGCAGCCTGGCTGACCTCCGGCCCGGTACCGTCGCGCTCGACCGGCTGACCGCCGACGAGGTGCACGCGCACGTGGGCGGTGAGTTCCGCGCCTGGTACCCGGACGGCACACCTGTCGTGCTGCGCGTGGTCGCTGTGTACTCCCGCGGCCTCGGATTCGCGGCGGTGACCCTGCCGGCGCAGGCGCTCGCCCCGTACACCTCGGGGCTCACGTCGCTGGCGTTCGTCAACGCCGACCCGTCCGCCCGGCCCGGCCTCGCCCAGGTACTCGACCGCCTGGCCCCGGGCGCGAGCATCGTCAACCGCGCCGACTACCAGGCGGCGCTCAACAAGGACCTTGCGCAGAATGCCTGGTCGAACCAGGTCGTCGTCGGTGTGCTGCTCGTCTATGTGGGCATCGCCGCCGTGAACACCCTGGCGATGGCGGCGATGGGCCGCCGCCGGGAGTTGGCCACGTTGCGCCTGGCGGGCACTACACGCTCCCAGATCCTGCGCATGGTGCGTGCCGAGCAGGCGCTGCTGCTGACGGTGGGGCTCCTCATCGGCGGAGCCGTCGCCGCCGCCACGCTGCTGCCAATGGTGCGGGGCCTGACAGGGACGGCGACGCCGTACATCCCGCTGACCGGCTGGGCCAGCGTCATCGGCGGCACGGTCCTGCTGGGGTCGCTCGCCGCGCTGCTGCCGGTGCGCCGGCTGCTGCGCGTCAACCCGGTCGAGGCAATCGGCGTCAGGGACTAACCCGCGATGAGCGCTCGCGCGAAGAGCCCGCCGGCCGCGACGCGGCCCGCGCCGAAAGGCGCGGAGTGGCGCGAGGCATCCGCCCCGTGGGGGCGGTGCCGGAGCGACACGTCCGGCGGATAGACAACGTGGAGCTGGTCTCCTGCCGTTGAGTGGGCATGCGGATGTGGCTGCGGGTAGGGACGTTCGTCGTAGTGGCCGGCACCCTGGTGGCTCTCACGGTGTCGATCAGCAAGGAGAAGGCGCCCACGCCGGCGGGCGGGGGAGTGCGGCTCGTCGCATATACCGGCTGCGCGGACATGCTCTCGCAGCTGCGGCAGCACGCTGCGGCACACGCCGACCAGCTCGGCCCCCAGATGCTGGCCGCCGCAGGTGCTGGGGTTGCGGTACCGGAGCGAGCCGCCGTTCCGGCCGCTACGCCCGCCCCGCCGGCGACGCCTCAGCACTCGACGACCACCGTGCATGAGGCGGGAGTCGACGAGCCGGACCTGGTGAAGACCGACGGGCGGCGAGTCGTCACCGTGTCCCGGGGCGTGCTGTACGTCGCTGACACGGCCACCCGGCGCATCACGGGGAGTGTGCAGCTGTCGGGCAACGCAGACGTGTGGTCGCAGGCGAACCTGCTGATCAGTGGCGATCGTGCGCTGGTGATCAATCCTGGCTTCGCGGACGGGGGCATGGGCCCGGTGCCGGCGTGGCCGGCCAGCCAGCTCGTCCTGGTCGATCTCACGACGCCGAAGGTGCTCGGCACGATGACGATCAGTGGTTCGTACGTGGACGCCCGGATGGTCGGCTCGATGGTGCGCGTAATCGTACGCAGCCAGCCCCAGATCGAGCCGCTGCCGAGTGGTGCCATGCGGTCCGCCGTGCGGCGGGCACCGCTTTCCGCATGGCTGCCCAGCTACCAGATCACGGAAGGCGGCATTGCGTCCGAGCGCACGGTGGATTGCAGCGCGGTCAGCCACCCGCGTGACTACACCGGCACGTCCATGCTGACGATTTACAGCGTCGATCTGCCCGGTCACCTCGGCGACATCCAGCCGATCAGCCTCGCCGCCGATGGCGACACCGTCTACGGCACGACAACGAGCCTCTACGTGACGAGCAATCCGTACTGGTTCTATGCCATGCCGATCGCGGTGCCGGAGTCCGCGGGTGTGGCGCCGAATCCCGGCGGGCCGCTGCTGCCGCGCGTGCCGCCGCAGCAGACCGAGATCCATCGCTTCGACGTCACCGGCTTCGGCCCGCCACGCTATGTCGCGTCCGGTTCGGTACCGGGTCGGCTGCTGAACCAGTACGCGCTTTCCGACTACGACGGCTACCTGCGCGTGGCGACCACCAGCGGCGAGGCCTCACCCGAGAGCGCGGTGTACGAGTTGCGCGCCGAGACGCTCACCCGGGTGGGGTCGGTCGGCGGGCTCGGCAAGGGACAACGCATCTACGCGGTGCGTTTCATCGGGGCGGTCGGCTACGTCGTGACGTTCCGGCAGGTGGACCCGCTGTACACGCTCGACCTGCGCGATCCGGCAAGGCCACGGGTCGCGGGCGAGCTCGAGCTCACCGGCTACTCGTCCTACCTGGCCCCCGCAGCCGACGGCGAGCTGATCGGCGTCGGCCAGGAGGCGACGAACCAAGGCCGCGCGGTGGGGCTTCAGGTCGCGCTGTTCGACGTGCACGACCCGGCACATCCGCGCCGGCTGGCGCAGCTCGTCAAGAATGACTTCCACTCGGAGGCCGAGTTCGATCCGCACGCATTCCTGTACTGGCCGACGACCGGCACCGCCGTACTACCCGTCAATTCCTGGACCACCGGCAGCGCCACCCAGTCGGCGCTGGTGCTGACCGTCGGCGCGTC
>JBPYES010000085.1:0-3900 GCA_051984825.1 Jatrophihabitantaceae bacterium | reverse complement strand
GGCCGTGGACCAGATCGCTCACGCCGAGCGCGGTGAGGCGGGCGTCGAGTTCTGCAAGTCCCTGCACGACGCCGTTGTGGGCGAATATCCGGCCTTGCTGCAGGAAGGGGTGGGTATTGGCAAGCGTATGCCCGCCGGTGCTCGCGTAGCGGACATGGGCAAGGAACGTCGTGCCCCGCAGGTCGCGCGCCTCCGAGGCGAACATCGGGTCCTGCCACGCGGCCAGAGGCTGCTTGTCGACCGTCGGTTGGGCGTCGGCGCCGAAGACGCCGATACCGGCGCCATCAGGGTTGCGGTGACTTTGCGCCGCCAGACTGTCCGGAGCGTCGATCAGCCAGAACGTCGCCGGGATTGCTGCCGCACCCGCGTGCAAACCGAATAGGCGACACACCGGCTATCACCGCCAACGGCTCAGCGGCTGCCAGGCGCATGTAGCAGGCGCCGCCATAGCGGTGTCGCCGCGAAGGCCGTTCCGCCGAGAGCGACCGTGCCGATGCCCAGGTCGACCGAGATGCGACCCTGCTTCGCCCAATAGACGTCCCGCAGATCCAGCAACAGGGCGAACTCGTCGACGATCAGCGCAAGGCCGATGCCGTAGGCGAGCGCGACTACAGGATGGCGCCGGCGCCGCTCCTCGCCGGCCACGCTCACCCCGCCGACGCCGGCCACGAGTGCGATGCCCCAGATGTAGTGGTGCAGATGCTCGCCGCCGACACTCATGTTCTTGAACGGCCCTTTGCCGGCGCGGATGGAGTGGGTGATCGCGCGGACGACGCCGAAGGTAACCGTGAAGCCCGCCCAGGACAGCAGGATCGACCGTTCTCGCGGGCCCATGTCCTCCCGGTACCCGGCAGAGATCCGCCGCAGCGCACCGGGCTGCGACCGCGCGGAGAAGTTGGCGGCCTCCGTCATCTGATCACCGTAGGACTGGACCTGCGCCCGGGCAATGAAGCCAGCCGGAGCCTTCAGGAGGCGCTCTTCTCGGCATCGGTGGCCTTGCGGACGACGACACGCGTCCAGGCGCCCAGGTAGATGCGCTCGTCATCGGCCAACTCGCGCCATTGCTGTGGCGGCAGTTGCTGGTCCGGGTAGGTGCCCGGCGCGCCCACATAAGTGCCGTTCGTCGAACCGAGGTCCTTTACCGACCAGCGCTCGCCGGTCAGGCTCAGGTCGGCGTGCCGGTGCGAGATGGCGCCGTCGCTGCTGCAATCGATGTCAGGGTTGATGTTGCGGCTGCGCGACCGCCGTCCGATCAGCTGTGCGGTGCCCCGGAGCGGGACGACGGTGGGCACGCCGCTGGTCGGGCAGCTGCCGGCTGCTTGCTGGTGCGTAAACCAGTCCGGGTCGACCCAGACCTCGGCGACCCAGGTGACGTCAGCACGCGTCGGCGCCGACGCAGCCGGCGGCTCGACCCGGCCGGATATCGGGTCGATCTGCGCCGGCGGTGGTGGGAGCTGGCCGGTCGCGAAGTCGTAGCCGCAGTCCTCGCAGAACAAGGCGTCAGCGGAGTTGGCGGCCTGGCAATTCGGGCACGGCTTGGGCGGCCCGGCCACTGGTGCTGCCGGTACTGCTGGTGCGGGCGCCGCCGTGGGCTGCGAACGAACCGTCGGTGCCGGCTCCACAATGCCGTGCTCGATCGGCGTGCCGCATACGTCGCAGAAGTCATCCGTCCCGGACGTGTGTCCCTGCGGGCACGTGCTCGTCATGATGGGCGGACTCGGGAGGTCTTCGTTGAGCTGGTATCCAGGGCCATCTCGTCCAGCTTGGACACGTCCCGCTTCAGGCGCACTGTGCCGGTGCCGGCGTCCTCGATGTCAACGACCTTTGCAAGGCGCTGTGATGCCTCGGCGTTGCCGGTCTGCGCGGCGAGCTGCGCGGCGCGTCCGAGCTTGAATGTCGCCGTGTCGGTGTCGCCCGCGGCCTTGGCAGCCAGGCCTTCCTGGATCGCCTCGGCGAGCTCGGCCTGCCCCGTGTAGTGCGCGACAGCGGGGTTGATGCGCGTGGTCAACTCGGTTTGGTCCGACCACATCGCTTTCACCAGGGCTTGCGTGACAACCTGCCCGGCGACGTCGAGTTGCACCCGAGCGACAAGCTGCTCGGCGCCGATCGGCTTGGCCGCTACCCGGACGGCGACGTGGTAGTCGCGCGATTCGTCGCCCCACGCGCCGGTCGGGTACTCGGTGATGAGCGGCGTGACGTTGACCCGGCGGTCGGTGAGTTCCTCGATGGTCGGCGCGACCTGGCGCACGAACAGCAATTCGGCGCCCTGCGGCGCCCACACCTTGAGCTTGGCGTCCGCCACCCCGCGGCCCATGGCAGCCTGCATCATCGCCTGAAAGTCGGCGGCCATGTCGGCTGGGTCGGCGATCAGGTCGACCGTGCCGAGCAGGGCGGACGCAATACCGCGCAACTCGTTCACGTCCCAGTCGGCGCCGACCCCGCGGCAGTCGCACTGGAACTCGCCGGTGACCGTGTCGACCGCGGTCCGCAATTGCCTGGCGGACTCGCCCTCATTCTTGCCGTCGGTGAGCAGGATCGCGTGCCGCTGCGTGGCAGGTGCGGCCTGGAAGTGCTCGTACGCAGTGCGCAGCCACTGCCCGATCGCGGTGCCGCCCTGGGGCGTCAGCTGCCGGACCGCATCCTTGGCGGCATCTCGGGTGCGTCCGTCAGCCTGAACCATGCCGGTCTGGGGATAGACGGGCCGGGCCAGCCCCACGCCGGCGATCACCGCGAACCACGTCCCGTCGGCGATCTCGTCGATAGCTGCAGCGCCCGCCTGCCGCGCTGCGATGATCTTGGTCTGCGGCGCGCCCATCGAACCAGAGCAGTCGATGATGATCGCCTCTGCGGCGCCGCCGCTCTCCCCGGCATGCCCCGTGCCCTGCGACGTCACCGTCACGATTGCGTGGATGTCGGTGGCGCCCTCGGGCAGGTACTCGTTCTGGAAGACCTGCGCAGTCCAGTCGGCCATCAGGAGGTATCTCCAATCCGGGCGAGGGTAACGGTGATGTTGTCACGGCCGCCCTGCTGGTTGGCCCAATCGACGAGTGCCTCGGCCCGGGCCAGCGGATCGGTCGGCTGCGTCTCCAGCAGCGCGCGCAGATCGTCGGCCTCCGAGCAGTAGTTCCAGAGCCCGTCGCTGCAGGCGAGCAGCCAGCCCGGCCCGGCGACGGTCGTGGTGGTGATGCTCGCGTCGACATCGGGCGAGTCGATGCCGAGCCATCTCGTGATGGCGTGCGCCCTCGGGTCTGCCTCGGCATCGTCGCGCGGGACACCGGCCCTGATCTGCTCGGTTGCCCAGGAGTCGTCGACGGTGAGTTGCTCGGCCGGGCCGCTGTCCGGCAACCAGTACGCGCGGCTGTCGCCCACGTTGGCCGTGACGATCGCCGTGCCGTCTGCGATCGCAGCGACGAACGTGCACGAGGGCGGGCTGGGGTCGTCCTTCGAGCCGGCGGCTCCGGCGGCCTCATCGGCTGCCAGCGCCGCGGCCTTGGCGTGCTGTGACCAGTGCTGCGCCCGCTCGTCCGCCGACCCGCGCGGACGAGCGGCAGCTGCCAGTAGGTCACGGGCAGCCCGCGCGGCCGCGTACGCGGCGGCGTCGCTGTCAGTCGCGGTGGTGACGCCGTCACACACCACCAGCGCAGCCCAGCTGTCGCGCACCGCCACGGCGAAGGCGTCCTCGTTGCGGCGATGGATACGACCGCGGTCGCTGACCGCGGCGACGCCCGGGGCGGGTTGCTCGGCAACGTGCTCACGCCCGTTCGAGGCTCGCACCCCGCACACGGTGCACCAGCCGTCATCGCCCACAGCGCCGCCGCACTCGGCGCACAGCGGCACCGGAGGCACGTCCGGCTCGGCGTGCAGCGTGAGCAGCTGGGTGCGCGCGGACTGGTCGCGTTC
>JBPYES010000084.1:0-7115 GCA_051984825.1 Jatrophihabitantaceae bacterium | reverse complement strand
CTGGTCGCACGATTTGCCTATGCCCGCGGGATCGTGATTACGGCAGTGGCTCACAACCTGGCCGACGGCGGGCCGGAACATGCCGAGCTGATCGACGATGTCCTGCTGGTGAAGCTCGAGGACCGCGTTGCCCTGGCGCCCGAGCTCGCCGCTATCGAGGCAGCCCGGGCCATCTGGCCGCACGTCCCGCACGTCGCCTGCTTCGGCAGCGAGCCGGACGTCGCGGCGATGATCGACCGTCAGGCCCGCGCGTTACTCGGCGCGTCGGATGATCGGGTCGAGCGCATGCTGGCGGACCCGCGCGGCTACTTCGCCCGGGGGCGCGAACGCGCCCGCGCCGAGGTCGAACGCGACATCGCACGGAAGGCTGCGCGAGCGCGTTCGCGCTAGAGCGAAACGTCCGCGTCGACCAGACACGTCGCGCCGGCCGGACGGGCGTCGACGTGCGTGCAGTGGCGGCGCAGGCCGGCTAGTAGGTCGACGTCACCGAGGGGCAGCGTCGCGTGGACCAGCCGCGGCTCCTTGAGCGGCGGTAGGTCGAACGCGGCTTCTACGAGTAGTCGACGAGTGTGTCTCGGCAGGTGGCCGCGGTTGACGCTGAAGCGCAGGTCGACCGCCGCGCCGTCGTCACTGACATCGACATGCGCGACCGGACGACCGTCGTCCTCGACCAGCACCCGCGACACGTCCTCCACGTCGCGTACCAGGCAAGTGATCACGCTTCAAGTCTCGCGCGCCTGACCGCCTTCGTACAGGTGGTCACTGGACCCTATTGCGAGGGACTTTCGGCCTCTGCCGTCACGGCGTCGCCACGGGAATGGTGGAGGTGACGCGCGAGGCAAGGAGCACCCCATGACCACCGCCACCCCGGCCCGTCCTCGGGCGCAGGCGCTGCGGCAAGCTGCAGTGCGCGCGACCTTGGCGCCCTCGGTGCACAACACCCAGCCGTGGCGCTTCGTGATCAGTCCCGACACGCTGGAGGTCCACGCGGATCGCGCCCGTCAGCTCCGTGTTCTGGATCCGTCCGGGCGCCAGCTGCTGATCAGCTGCGGCTGCGCGTTGTTCAACGCGCGGGTCGCGCTGGCCGCCGCTGGCCACGACCCCGTCGTGAGACGCTTCCCCGACCCGGCACGTCCCGCCCTGCTCGCCCGGGTGCGCGTCGGCGCGGAGCCCGTCGACTGGCGGCCGCTGAGCAGGCTGGCCCCGTTCATCGAGCACCGCCAGTCGAACCGGAGGCGGTTCAGCGACGACCCGGTGCCGCCCGACGTGGTGCACGACCTGGTGGCCGCCGCGGCGGCCGAGCACGCGCAGCTGTTCGAGATCACACTGCCCGAGCACCGGGCAGCAACAGCACGACTGACCCAGGAGGCGGACCGGAACGAGAACGCCGACCCCGCCTATCGCGCGGAGCTGCGCGCGTGGACGAGCGCCGACGCCAACCGCCGGGACGGCGTCCCTGCGATGGCGGTCCCGCATGTGAACGGGCGCGCCGACGATGACATCCCGATCCGCGACTTCGACACCAGCGGCATGGGCTGGCTGCCCGGAAACACACGATCGACCGCGAACCAGTGCCTGCTGCTGCTCGGCACCCCGGCCGACCGGCCGGCCGCGTGGTTGCGTGCAGGCGAAGCACTCGAACGGGTGCTGCTGGAGGCAACGCTGCGCGGCTATGCGGCCAGCCTGTTCACGCAGGTGATCGAGGTACCGCGGACCCGTTACCTGCTACGCAAGGAGCTGGGTCTCGACATGAACCCGCACGTATTACTGCGGATCGGTCATGCGCCCATGACTCCTGCGTCCCGGCGGCGCAGGCTCGTGGAGGTCCTGTCCGAATCGGGGGATCTCGACCGCTGACCAGCAGCCGATGCGACAGCTAACGTGTGACCATGCGGGGTGAAGATCGCACCGAATCGCTGGCCGAATACTCGGCCGCCCCGCGGCTGGAACTGGATCAGCTGCTCACCCAGTTGATCGATCATGCCCAGGACGTCATGGCCGCCCGGGATCGGCTGCGTGGTCTGCTGCGCGCCAATCGGCTGATCATCGGCGAGCTGACCCTGCCCGTCGTGCTGCGCAGGATCGCCGAGGCCGCCCGGGATCTGGTCCAGGCCCGGTACGCCGCGCTCGGGGTGCTCGGTCCGGATGGCGGGCTGGAGCAATTCATTCACGTCGGCGTGGACGAGGAGATGGTTGCCCGGATCGGGCACCTGCCCGAGGGCAAAGGCTTGCTCGGCGCCTTGATCGACGATCCGCGTGCGATCAGGTTGGCCAACCTGGCCGACGATCCACGCTCGGTCGGTTTCCCCGAGGGGCACCCGCCGATGAGGAGCTTCCTCGGGGTGCCGATCCGCATCCGGGACGAGGTTTACGGCAACCTCTACCTCACCGAGCGCGAGGGCGGCCCGTTCACCGCGGAGGACGAGGAGCTGGTCGCCGCGCTGGCCGCAACCGCCGCGAGCGCGATCGACAACGCCCGGCTCTACGCGGAGGCCGGCCGCCGGCAGCGATGGCTCGAGGCGTCGACGGAGATCACTCGCCAGCTGCTGTCGAGCGAGGGTGAGCCACCCCTGTCGGTGATCGCCCGCCGGCTGCACGAGATGGCCGATGCCGACCTCGTCGCGGTCGTGCTGCCGACCCCGGACGAGGGCCGGCTCATGGTCGAGGTGGCCACCGGCGCGCACGCGGCCCAGCTCACGGCGCTCACGTATCCGGTCGAGGACACGATCGCCGGGGTGGCGATCAACACGGGCCGTCCCGTGCTCGTCGGAGACGTTACCCAGCAGCAGACCTACACCGTCCACGTCGCCCAACTCACGCCCGTCGGCCCGATGATGGCGCTGCCGCTCCTGGCGACGCAGCGCAGCCGCGGCGCGCTGCTGGTGGCGCGGGTACCCGGGCGGCGCCGTTTCAACGAAGCCGACCTCGACATCGCCACGACATTCGCGCAGCACGCCGCCGTGGCGCTCGAACTCGCCGACGCGCGTACCGACCAGCAGCGCATGATGCTGCTCGAGGACCGGGATCGGATCGCCCGCGACCTGCACGACCACGTCATCCAGCGCTTGTTCGCCGCCGGGCTCACCGTGCAGAGCGTCGCCGCGAGTGTCGGCAGCGACGGCGGCGCAAACCGGCTGAGCGCAGTGGTCGACGATCTCGACGAGACCATCCGGCAGATTCGCACCACGATCTTCGAACTGCGCGGCCCGCTCGCCCCGCAATCCAGCACCGTCCGCAGTCAGCTCGTCGGCGTGATCGACGAGGTGGCCCCGCTGCTCGGCTTCAGCCCCGCACTGCGCTTCACAGGGCCGGTCGACACGATCGTCGCCGACGACGTCGCCGCGGACCTGATCGCTGTCGTCCGCGAAGCACTCAGCAACATAGCCCGCCACGCCCACGCGAGTGCGGCCGCGATCGAGGTCAGTGCCACGCCTGCCGAGCTCACCGTCGACGTGACCGACAACGGGGTCGGCATCGGCGAGACCCAACGCCGCAGTGGCCTCGCCAATCTCGCCCGGCGCGCCGAACGTTACGGTGGCTCATTGACGCTTCCTGATCATGAAGGGACGCATCTGCGATGGACGATCCCGCTGAAGTGACCCAGCATCCGGTGCGTGTCTTCCTGCTTGACGACCACGAGATCGTCCGCCGAGGCATTGCCGATCTGCTCGAAACCGAACCTGACATCACGGTGGTCGGCGAGGCCGGCACCGCCGCCGAGGCGCTGCGCCGCATCCCCGCCGTGCAGCCCGATGTCGCGGTGCTCGACGCCCGGCTCTCCGACGGCAGCGGCATCGACGTGTGCCGCGATATTCGCTCCTCTCAGCCGAGCGTGCGCTGCGTCATCCTCACCTCGTACGACGACGAGGACGCGATATTCGCCGCCGTCATGGCGGGCGCGTCCGGCTATCTGCTCAAGCAGATTCGCGGCACCTCCCTCGTCGACGCGATCCGCCAGGTGGCCGCAGGCAAGTCGCTGCTCGACCCGTCAGTCACGGAGCGGCTGCTGGCCCGGCTGCGCGAGGGTCACCCGCGCGACGAGCGGCTCGCCTCACTGACCGAGCGCGAGCGGGAGATCCTCAACCTCATCGCCGAAGGCCTGACCAATCGGCAGATCGGCGAGCGGCTGTTCCTTGCCGAGAAGACGGTCAAGAACTACGTGTCCGGGCTGCTCGCCAAGCTCGGCCTGCAACGCCGCACCCAGGCCGCTGTCTACGGCGTCCAGCACCGCGAGAGTTAACGGGCCCCCAGCCGATCGTCGCAGCTTGACCTTGACGCGGCGTCAAGGTGTTCAGCCAGCGCGCTGCCTCCCGACAGCACGATCGGCAGCCTGGCTATCGAGGTTGCCGCGGTCCTGCCGCGTCCGGAGCACCCGGGCCTACCGGTCGACCTCGCCACCATGGAGAAGCTGCTCGGAGGCAGGTTGAACGCCGGCCAGCTGCGCTTCATGCGGAACTTGCGCACCGTGCTGAACGGCCGGTGAACGCAGCCGGGTCGCCGCGCACGCGATCCGGGCTGCGCGTCTACGCGATTGCGGGCCGGCGGCTGTTGCGGTGAGGCCGTCAATCAGCCACAATCCCAGCCGGGTTAGAGAGCATCCCGCGTCGTAGCAGGCTGCGCAGGGGGCTCGATGGTGTACGGACCGGAGTTCGAAGAAGAGGCTCAGAAGCAGGGCGCTGGGTCCTCGGCGGAGGCCGACGACGCCACGGTGCTGCGCGAGGAACTGCTGACCGCCGATGAGGAACTCCGGACTCAGTACGAAGAACTCGCCGCCGTCCGCCTTGAGCTCGAGTCGGCTGCGGTGCGCAACGAGCAGCTGTTCGGCGGTTCCTCCGTCGCATACGTGATCACCGACCCGCAGGGCATCATCCTGGACGCGAACAGCGTGGCCTGGCATATGTTCGGGCAGGCATCGCCGCCGCACGGCCGTCGGCCGATCGCGACCAAGTTCCCGCCCGATTCGCGCCGGGTTATCCGCTCCCTGATCAGCCGCGCCTCCGTGGTTGGCGAGCCGCAAACGGCGCGAGTGACGCTCCGCAGGGGTGGCGAGGACCTCGAGTTGCGGGTGAACGTCCAGCTGCGCACCGAGCCACAGTCGGGCGCTGCGCTGCTTCGCTGGGAGTTGGTGCCCGCGGACGCGTCGCCGCTGCTGCGGCTAGTGAGCGATTCGACCGGCGACGTCAACGAGTCGGAGCTCGGTCGGCTGCTGTCGCTCGCACGTGAGGATCTCGCCGCGGAACTCCTGCCGGACGAGGAGCCCGAGGTGCTGCTCGTCCGCGCGGTCGAGCTGAGTCTGCGCTGGATCCCGCACGCCAGTCAGGCAAGCGTGACGATCTCCCAGAAGGGAGGCACCCTGCGCAGCGCGGCGGCCACGCAGGAGGTCGCCGCCAGGTGCGACCAGGCGCAGATCGACCTCGACGAGGGACCGATCGTTGACGTGATCGCCGACCACCGGCTGCGGCGCATCGACGATCTTCACGAGGATTCCCGCTGGCCACTTTTCGCCGCGCGGGCCGGCGAGCTGGGTATGCGCAGCCTGCTCGTCTGTGAGCTGCCGGTGCTGCGCAGCGGTGCTGGGACGCTCAACCTGTATTCCGATGAGCCACACGCGTTCACCCCGATCGCCGAGCTCGTCGCGCCGGTGTTCGCGGCGCGGGCCAGCCTCGCGCTGTCGCACGCCGACCAGGTGTTCAACCTGCGCCGCGCGGTGGCAAGCCGGCAGCAGATCGGGCAGGCCGTCGGGATCCTGATGGAGCGTCACAAGATCGATGAGGACGCCGCGTTCAAGCGCCTCATCACCGCATCGCAGCAGGCGCACGTGAAGATCCGCGAACTCGCCGCCCGGATCAGCCAGACGGGCGAGGAACCCGACGAGGTCACCACCTAGCCACTAGGAGGAGGCGTTCACGGTCGGGCGCTGGCCGTCGACGTGGGGGATGACGACCTCACCGGCGCGTTGGCCGGCGTCCGGGTAGAGGGCCAGCACAATGCCGGTCCCGACGGCAGCGCCGAGCAGCTGCAGGCCGATGAACGGCAAGACCGAGGATGGCGCGATGCCGGCGAAGGTGTCGGAGAACATCCGTCCCACCGTGACGGCAGGGTTGGCGAACGCCGTCGAGCTGGTGAACCAGTAGGCCGCACCGATGTAGGCGCCGATCGCGGGCGCCGCCAGTGCGCCTCGCTTGGTACGGGCGAGGGCGAAGATCAACGCGACGAGGCCTGCGGTGGCGACAAGCTCGCCGACCAGATGCGCACCCGTGGCTCGGTGCTTGTCGGACAGGTGCTGGCCGGCATCGAACATGACGTTGGCCAACACGGCACCCGCAACGCCGCCGGTGCACTGGGCGAGCGCGTACGCGCCGACTTCAGTCATACCTAGACCGGCGCGGCTGCGGCGACCGAGGAACCAGTCAGCCAGCGAGACGACGGGATTGAAGTGGCCTCCCGAGACGGGACCGAACATGAGGATCAGCACCGTCAGGCCCAACGCGGTCGCCGTGCTGTTCTCCAGCAATTGCAGGCCGACGTCGGCGGAAGAGAGTCGCTGGGCGGCAATGCCGGAGCCGACGATAACGGTCACGAGCAGCCCGGTGCCGAGGAACTCGGCGAACAGACGCCGCGCCAACGCCGGTGGGAGGTCGTTCACGCGCCCGTCTTGACTCAGGCCAGATATCTCAGTCAAGATTGAGGCAATGAGCACTGAGCGAATGTCACCGATACAGCGGCGTGCAGCGTTGCACGGTGCGCTGTCCGATCCGGGGCGGCTGCGCATCGTCGACACGCTCGCAGTGGGCGACGCGTCCCCCTCGGAGCTCGCCGGCATGCTGGCGATGCCGTCCAACCTGCTCGCGCACCACCTGCGCATTCTCGAGGCTGAAGGCCTGATCAGCAGGACCCGGTCGGAGGGTGACAAGCGCAGGTCCTACCTGCGACTGGTGCCGGCAACCTTGGCCGAGCTCACCCCGCCCGGGTTGCGTCCCGCCCATCGGGTGGTGTTCGTGTGCACCGCGAACTCGGCCCGCTCCCCGTTGGCCGCCGCATTGTGGCGCCGGGCCAGTCCGGTCCCGGCCGCGTCGGCGGGCACGCATCCGGCCGAGCGGATCAGTCCGGGCGCA
>JBPYES010000083.1:0-2156 GCA_051984825.1 Jatrophihabitantaceae bacterium | reverse complement strand
TGGATCTGGTCGAGGTCGCCCCCATGGCCCGCCCGCCTGTCGCGAAGCTCATGGACTACGGGAAGTTCAAGTACGAGAGCGCGCAGAAGGCACGCGAGGCCCGGCGCAACCAGACCCTCACCGTCATCAAGGAGATGAAGCTCCGCCCCAAGATCGACTCGCACGACTACCAGACCAAGAAGGGTCACGTCGAGCGGTTCCTCCGGCAGGGCGACAAGGTGAAGGTCACGATCATGTTCCGGGGACGCGAGCAGTCCCGGCCCGAACTCGGGTTCCGGCTGCTGCAGCGCCTCGCCGACGACATCCAAGAGCTCGGATTCGTCGAGTCGTCACCGAAGCAGGACGGCCGCAACATGATCATGGTCGTCGCGCCACACCGGAACGTGAAGCCCGCCAAGCATGCGGGCCCGGCCGCGAGCCGCGGCCGCGAATAGAAAGAATCGTCAATGCCCAAGAACAAGACCCATAGCGGCACCAAGAAGCGTGTCAAGGTGACTGGCACCGGGAAGCTGCTCCGGCAGCGGGCCGGCAAGCGGCACAACTTCGAGCGCAAGCCGTCCACGCTGACCCGCCGGCTGACCGGCACGACCGAGGTCGCCCCTGCCGACGCGCCGCGCATCAAGAAGTTGCTCGGCCGCTAACCCCTCGCCCATACCTCCCGCCGCCTCGACGGCGGCCCGATTTGTTCAAGGAATCCACCGTGGCACGCGTCAAGCGGGCACTGAATGCCCACAAGAAGCGCCGCAGCACGCTCGATGCTGCATCCGGTTACCGTGGTCAGCGCTCCCGGCTGTACCGCAAGGCCAAAGAGCAGCTGCTGCACTCCTCGACCTACGCCTATCGCGACCGCAAGGCGCGTAAGGGCGACTTCCGCCAGCTGTGGATCACCCGGATCAACGCGGCAGCACGCGCGAACGACATCACCTACAACCGCTTCGTCCAGGGCTTGCGCCTCTCCGGCATCACCGTCGACCGCAAGGTGCTGGCCGATCTCGCAGTCTCCGACCCGGCCGCCTTCGCCGCCCTCGTACAGGTAGCCAAGGACGCGGTCGCAGCGAACGGCGCCGGTAGCTCCGCGGCTTGATCGCAGACACCAACGCGCGCCTCGTGGCGGCTCGCCGGCTCACCCGCCGGCAACTTCGCCGTGAGGCCGGGCGTTTCCTCGCCGAAGGCGCCCAAGCCGTGCGCGAGGCGCTGGGGCGCCCGAACGTGGTGCTGTCCGTCTTCGCGACCGCCGAGGCGCTCGAGCGCAATGCCGAGCTCGTCGAGGCGGCCCGCACGATGGGCATCCGGGTCGATGAGGTCAGCGTGCGCGCGGCCGCCAGTCTGTCCGAGACCGTGAGCCCGCAGGGCATCGTGGCAGTGTGCCGCGCGGTGCACGTCACGCTGCGCAAGGCGTTCGAGGCCGATCCGCGGCTCGTCGCTGTGCTCGTCGACGCCAACGACCCGGGCAATGCGGGCACGATCCTTCGCACCGCCGATGCCGCCGGTGCGACCGTGGTGGTGTTTGCCGGCGACAGTGTCGACCTCTACAACGGCAAGGTCGTCCGCGCCTCGGCCGGCAGCATCTTCCACGTCGAAGTGGTTGCCGACGTCACCGCGGAGGACGCCGTCGCGGCAGCTCGGGCGGCAGGCTGTGCGGTGCTGGCCGCCACCGGCGCCGGCACCGACGATCTGGACGAGCTCATCGTCGGCCACGCGCTGGACAAGGCGACCGCGTGGCTGTTCGGCAACGAGGCGAACGGGCTGCCCCGCGCGGTGATCGATTCAGCAGACCGCAGCGTGCGGGTTCCTGTGTACGGTCAGGCGGAAAGCCTCAACGTGGCCGCTGCCGCAGCGGTCTGCCTGTACGCCTCGGCCCGGGCGCAGCGCGCCTGAGCAGCCCTCCCTGGCGTGCGTGATAAATTCGCCAAGCTTCGATGTCTCCCCGCGAAAGGTCGCGCGCTTCCTTATGAGTTACGTCAAGCTGCCTGTCTTCGAAGACTCCGGATATGTGGTCCTGGACCGTTACGACCAGTCGCAAGACCCCGCCGAATGGCTCGACATCGAGTACGTCGACTGGAAGTCATCGGGCGACACCCGCTTCGCGCCGCTGGCCAGCGCCTACGGCGACCTGGAGTGCAACGGCTTCTGGAACCACACGCCGCCGAAGACGG
>JBPYES010000082.1:0-3653 GCA_051984825.1 Jatrophihabitantaceae bacterium | reverse complement strand
GATGCCTACACGCTGGCCAAGACACAGGTCTGGCACTCACCAGTCGCGATCGGCAACGTCGACGACGAGCGCGTCGCCCGGCTCCTCGCTGCGGCGCCGGCGGCCCGCCGCGTCGGTGTCACGCTGCACTCGCCGCAGGCCGGCCAGCTCGGCGTCGCCGACGGCGTGCTCGTCGACCGAGCCTTCGGCGACGAGGCGCTGCTCCCCGCTGCAGAGGTCCGCCCTTCCGGCGCGCACAATGTCGCGAACGCACTCGGTGCAGCAGCGCTGGCCCGGGCGCACGGCGTGGACGCCTCGGCGGTGCGTGCCGGGCTTGCTGCCTTCGTACCGGACCCGCACCGCAACCAGGTCATCGCCGAACGCGCGGGAATCCGCTATGTCGACGACAGCAAGGCGACGAACCCGCACGCGGCGCTCGCCTCGCTACAGGCGTACGAGCACGTGGTGTGGATCGCGGGCGGCCAGCTCAAGGGCGCGCCCGTCGGCGACCTTGTGGCCGCAGTGGCTCCGCGGCTGCGCGGTGTGGTCCTGCTCGGCGTCGATCGAGCGCAGATCCGGGCCGCCTTGGCCCGACACGCGCCCGAGATCCCGGTGATCGACGTGGCGAGGACCGACGATAAGGCCATGACCGAGGTGGTGGCCGCCGCGGCCGGACTGGCGCGTACCGGCGACACGGTGCTGCTCGCCCCGGCTGCCGCGTCCTACGACATGTACAGCGGGTACCCGGCGCGCGGTACGGCGTTCGCGGCGGCAATCGACGCGCTCGTCACAACGTGAGCAGCGCGCGGGTACGGCGCTACTTCGACCGCCCCCACGCGTCCGTGCAACTGATGCTGCTCGCCGGCGTCGGGCTGCTCGGCTTCGGCATGCTCATGGCGGCGTCCACCACCATCGCGGCGTCGAACGATCAAGGATCGGCGATCTGGACCCAACTGGTTCGCGAGGTCGAGTTCGTCGTCGTCGGGCTACCCCTCTTCTGGCTCACCATGCGGGCCTCGCCGCGACGGTTCCGTACCCTGGCGTATCCCGCTCTGTTCGTGGCGCTGGTGTCGCTTGTCGCAGTGCTGACGCCCGGCATCGGCGTCGGGGTGTACGGCGCCAGGCGGTGGATCGACCTCGGGCCGCTGCAGATACAGCCGTCGGAGTTCGCGAAACTAGCCATCCTGCTGTGGGCTGCCGATCTGCTGACGCGCAAGCAGCATCTGCGCACGCTGACCCAGGCGCGCCACGTGTTCATGCCGCTCATCCCGGTCTTCGTGTTCGTCTGCGGACTCGTCATGCTCGAACCGGATCTCGGCACCACCATGTGTTTCGTCCTGATCCTGCTCGGGTTGCTGTGGACGCTCGGCCTGCCGATGCGCTACTTCGGGGCGGTGCTGCTGGCGGTCGGAGGTGCAGTGACGCTGCTCGCGGTAATGGAGCCGTACCGGCTCACGCGGCTGCTGACGTTCGTACATCCCTTCCGCGAGCACCGCGGCGCCGGCTACCAGACGGTCGAAGGGCTGTACGCGCTCGCGTCCGGCGGCGTGTTCGGGGTGGGATTGGGGAACGGCACCTCCAAGTACGAATGGGTGCCCAACGCCAACACCGACTATGTCTTCTCCGTGATCGGGGAGGAGCTGGGCCTGCTCGGCTGTATCGCCGTCCTGCTGTTGTTCGCGCTGTTCGCGTTTACCGGGCTGCGGATCACGAGGCGCAGCGCCGACCCGTTCGTGCGCCTTGCGGCCGGGGGAGCCACGGTGTGGATCTGCGGACAGGCCGTGATCAACATCGGGTATGTGACGGCGCTGCTGCCGGTCACCGGCATCCCGCTGCCGTTCATCTCGGCGGGCGGGACGTCGCTGCTCATAACGCTGTTCGTGTTCGGGATGCTCGTGTCGTTCGCCCGACACGAGCCCGCCGCGGTTGCCGAGGCACAGCGGGCGGCAGCCCGCGGCACGCGGTCGCGGGCGGAGCGGTGGCTGCGGGTGCCCGTGCCCAAGGCGTACGTGGCGCCGAAACGGCCCCCCAAACCGAAGGCACGCCCGAAGCCGCGCCCCAAGCCTCAGCCGAAGCCCTGGCCCCCGCAGCCCGCCAGAACCGCACAACCGGTCAAGCGGACACAACCAGCCAAGCGCGCACAACCCGCCAAGCCGGCTCAGCCGGCTGCACCGGTGCGTCGGCTGCCCGCCGCACCGCGTGGAAACACCACCGCCTACCGTTCCACGACGGGGACGCAACGGAGGCGGGCATGACCACACGCGTACTCGTCGCGGGGGGGCATTCGGCGGGGCACATCGAGCCGGCGATGAACCTCGCCGACGCACTTCGGGTCGCAGACCCGTCCGTGGAGATCACCGCGCTCGGGACGGAACGGGGCCTCGACACCACGCTGATACCCCAGCGCGGCTACCCGCTGGAGTTGATCCCGCCGGTACCGCTGCCGCGAAAGATCAACCGCGCCCTGCTGGCGACGCCGGGCAGGCTAAGTGAGGCGGTGCGCGCCGCGGGCGACGTCATCGACCGCCACCGGATCGACGTGGTCGTTGGGTTCGGCGGCTACGTGGCCCTTCCGGCCTACATCGCCGCGCGGCGCCGCGACGTCCCGATCGTGCTGCACGAGGCGAACGCGCGGCCCGGCGTCGCCAACCGCCTCGGCGCGCGGCTCACCCGGCACGTCTTCACCGCGTCGCCGGCCGTACGACTACCGCACGCGACGCCGATCGGCATCCCGCTGCGTCCCGCGATCGCCGCACTCGACCGGCCAGCCGCCCGCACCGACGCCCGGCTCGATTTCGGGCTCTGGCCCGACGCGCCGACGCTGCTCGTCACCGGTGGTTCGCAGGGCGCACAAGCGATCAACGCCGCGGTGTCCGCTGTGGCGGACGGACTGCGTGATGCCGGGGTGCAGGTGCTGCACGTGATCGGCCCGAAGAACACCGTGGAGGTGAGCGAGGGCAAGCCGCCCTACGTCGTCGTGCCCTATGTCGAGCAGATGGATCGGGCCTACGCGGCGGCGGACTTCGTGCTGTGCCGCGCCGGCGCGATGACCTGCGCCGAGCTCACCGCCGTCGGGTTGCCGGCCGCGTATGTGCCGCTGCCCTTGCGGGGTGGTGAGCAGCGCCACAACGCGGAGCCAATCGTGGCGGCGGGGGGTGGGCTGCTTGTCGACAACGCGGACCTGTCGCCGTTGTGGATCATGAGGGAGGTCGTGCCGCGCATCACTGACCCGTCGAGCCTGCGCACGATGTCGCGTGCCGCCGGGCATGCTGGTGCACGTGACGCCGCCGCCGTGTTGGCCCGGGACATTTTGACCGTGGCTGCCGAGCGGCGCCGTTTCGGCACGGGAGGACGACGATGAGCACCGTGACCCCGACGCATGACGCCGACGCCGACCGACCCGAGGGCTGGGAGGCTCCGGGTGCGGCGCTCGTGCGCAGTGCCGCCACGGACGCGGTGCCGCCGCTCGCCGACCTGGGCCGGGTACACATCATGGGCATCGCCGGCGCCGGCATGAGCGCGCTCGCGCGAATTCTCGTCGCCCGCGGTGTCGAGGTCAGCGGCTGCGAGGCGCGCGACTCCACGACGGTCGCCGCGCTACGTGCCGTCGGCGCGACCGTCCACATAGGACACTCCGCCGACCACCTCGACGACGCCGACACGTTCGTCTACAC
>JBPYES010000081.1:0-3727 GCA_051984825.1 Jatrophihabitantaceae bacterium | reverse complement strand
CTGAGCCGGCTTGCCGCCCGCGGGCTGCCCGGGCCTCAGGCGAAGGCCCGCATCGCTGCGCAGGCGAGCGACGAGCAACGCCGTGCCATCGCCGACGAGGTGCTGCGCAACGACGGCAGCCGAGAGGCCCTGGCGGCGCAGGTCGATGCACTGTGGCGTCGGCTTGCGCCGCTGGACCGGTGAGCGCCGCTACCTTGGCTGGACCGTGACGCTCACTGTGTTGTTGGCCGCGTGCGTGTCGGCGCCCGTCATGGCGACCGTCGCGGTGTCGGCGACCGCTCCCGTTGTGGTCGGCGTGGCGCTGATCGTGATGTCGGACTGCGACCCGACGGCGAGAGCGCCGATGTCGCAGTGAACGCTGTTGGTGGCCGTGCTGGTGGTGCATGACCCGTTGTCAGTCGTGGACGTGCCGACGGTGATTGCTGCCGGTAGCTGGTCGTCGAAGGTGACGCCGGCCGCGGCCAACGGGCCGTTGTCCTTGACCTGGAAGGTGTAGCTGAAGGAGCTGCCCACCGGGGGTGAGCCGTTGTTGGAAGAGCCGGTGACCTGGATGTCGGTCGGACCGGCCTGCGCGGTAACCGACAGAATGGCGGAGTCGCCTACGGCGTCGGATACCCCAGGGTTCGCCGGGTCCGCTTCGAGCGCTGAGGCACCGAAGGAAATCTGGTAGCTGCCGACGGCAGTGGCGAGGATCGAGAGGGTCGCGCTCTCCGACGCTCCCGGTGCGAGATTCGGCATGCTGCACAGGAACGACGTGCTCTTGTTGCCGCCGAGATTGCTGCAGCCGTTGATGCGCTGGAGGGTGACGCCGGACGGCATCGCGCCGTTGACGATGACGCCGGCCAAGCCGTCGAACGGTTCCGCCGTGGTATTGGTGACGGTGAGCGTGTAGGTCGACGGAACCCCGGCGACTACGCCAGGCGGGACCGACAAGCTCACCATTCCGGTCGGTGAGGTGACGCTTTCGGCGAACGCAGGCGCGGACACGAGCGTTGTGCTGGCGAGGCCAAGCAGGCCGGCGGCCAGCGCGAGCACGGTGACGCGCCGCCGACGCCGCGGCGGCCGGTCGAAGCGTGCAGAGTTGTGGTTGATCACGGTTGAACCTCTCCTCGTTGAGCGTTGTGCCGCTGGACGCGGCTTCGGAACGGTGAGGAGTTCGCCGCTCGGATGCTGCGCAGCTGGCTCACGACGCTCCCCCCTCAAGGAATCTGTGAGCGTGAGTTCGTGTCCGGTCCGCGGTCCGAATGTCGAACGCCGCGCTCACACCGGGCATCACGATTGCCGGCAAGCTCCGGTTCACGGGTGGCGCGTCGGCCCTGAGATTGCGGTCCGGCCGGTTTGGAGCGGTGTTCTACGATCGGCTAGAGTCATCGGCCGGTGCTCGACATCGTGCGGGTGCTTCGCGGACGTAGCGCAGTTGGTAGCGCATCACCTTGCCAAGGTGAGGGTCGCGGGTTCGAGTCCCGTCGTCCGCTCAGGCCACCCCCTGGCGGCCCCGCCGATCTGATCGGTGGGCTCGAAACCGGGTGGCAGGCAGGAGCGGTCGGGTCGCCGGCCCATCCGGCGGCGTGGCCGAGTGGCTTAGGCAAGGGCCTGCAAAGCCCTGTACGCGGGTTCGATTCCCGCCGCCGCCTCGCACCGATCACAACCGAATACGGGCGATTAGCTCAGTGGGAGAGCACTACCTTGACACGGTAGGGGTCACTGGTTCAATCCCAGTATCGCCCACCATCACCGAGGCCAATAAGCATCGAGCCTAGAGGCCCCTTCCAAGATCACGACGGGTGGACGGATGGCGTCGGTCAAGCAGTTCCAAGTCACCTTCGACTGTGCAGAACCTGAGCGCGTCGCGCGTTTCTGGTGCGAGGTGCTGGGGTACGTCGTACCGCCGCCACCGGAGGGGTTTGCTACGTGGGACGACTTCGATCGCGCGCTGCCGCCTGAGCAACAGGGTTCAGCGTTCGCATGCGTTGATCCGTCAGGTGTGGGCCCGCGACTGTTCTTCCAGCGCGTTCCCGAAGGCAAGGTCGTCAAGAATCGGGTGCATCTTGACGTGCGGGTCGGCACCGGGCTCGTGGGTGGAGAGCGGCTGGCCACGCTCGAGGCCGAGTGCGCACGACTGGTCGCGCTCGGCGCGGTACGCGTGCGACTACTGCCTGCCGACGACGACAACGAATCGTGCATCGTCATGCAAGACATCGAGGGCAACGAGTTCGATCTCGACTGAACGCCCGACAACTTTTCGGACGCTGCCGAACGGCGAACGCCGTTCAGGTGTGACGCTTCGACGGGTGGTCCGGGTAGTCATGCCAGCCGAGCCGCTCGCGCAGCAGGTTTCCGAACCGTACCCAGTCGACTCCGTGCAGCTTGGTCTCGGGCGGAAAGTACTCGCGAGTCAGGCTGTCAAGCTCCTCGTCGCTCGCCTCCGCGCCTTGCGAAGACGCCTGGTCGAGCATGGCCTGGTGCTCGTCGGGTGGCAGGCCGGCCGACTCCTCAAGCATGGGTCGGAGCCAGGCTGATGTGTCATCTTGCATTGGTCTAATCCTCTCCCAAGATCGCGTGCCGGCTATGCCAGAAGCAGGACGCGTGCGGCGCCCGGCGTTCACTCGTAGCACCGGATACTGTGGCGCACGAACCGCGTTAGTGGCCAGCGTTTCCAGGCGCCAGGCCAGGGCCAGCCGGGGTCGGGGGCGCTGAGGGTGCGGCAGACGGAGCGCTTGGGAGCGCCGCTGATCATCGATCTGGACGGCGTGTTGCGTCATTGGAACCCTCAGCATGTCTCCGATATCGAGCGTCGCGCCGGTCTTCCGATCGGGTCGCTTTTCGGCGCGGCGTTCGCCGAGGAACCCTTACGGGCGGCGATCACCGGGCAGGTCACCGACGCTCAGTGGCGAGCGGGCGTCGCCGCGGCCCTCGGGCGTGACCACGGCAAGCTGGCGGCGCAGCGGGTGGTCGCGGAGTGGTCCGCGTTGGCGGGCGAGGTGAACGCGCCGGTGTTGGACATCGTGCGGGTGGAGCGGCGCCGGAGAACGGTCGTATTGGCGAGTAACGCGACGGACCGGCTCAGCGCCGACTTGAGTCGGCTGGGACTCGATCACGAATTCGACGCGGTGTTCAACAGTGCCGCCATCGGCCTTGCCAAACCCGATCCACGCGTCTTCGTTCACATCGCGGACGCCCTCGGCGTAGCACCGCATCACTGCCTCTTCGTCGACGACACAGCCGCGAACGTCGTAGCTGCCTCGCAAGCCGGCCTCAGCGCCCACCAGTACCGGTCACCTGAAGATCTGATCGCCTTCCTGAATGCAGCGCCGCTTGTGTTCGCCACACGGAACCGCGGCGAGCGCCGGTGATGCTGGTGCGCGTGGACGACAACCTGGACGCGATGCGTTCAGCGCTACGTCCCCTCGACCAGGCATCCGGCGGGAGCCGCGAGGTGATCATCGACAGCGGTCTTCGCTACCGGTCGGGCGATTCGGTGCGAATTCGGGTACGCCAACGCGGGCGCCGGTACGACTTGGCTGACGACGGGGCTGCTGTCTCGCGCGCGGGCAGGCCGCATGGCTGGCTCGCCCAGGTCGAACGTGTTGTCGCCGGGCAGGGGTTCAACGTCAATCGCAGCGGCGTGATTTTCGTCCCGGCAGTGGAAGGTCGCGACATCGCCGCGCTGGCGCTCCGCCTGGCCGATACATCTCGGGCGGCCTACCTCACGCTCCTGGAGGCGGCG
>JBPYES010000080.1:0-12443 GCA_051984825.1 Jatrophihabitantaceae bacterium | reverse complement strand
GGCCTCGACGATCAGCCCGTGTGCGTCGGTGCGCAGACAGGCGACGGCGGTGTCCGCGAATGCCCGCTCGTACTCGGCGCCGGTGAGGAAGGCGGCCGCTTCCGCCGCCTCGAGCTGCTGCTCCTGTACGCACAGCTCCTCCCGCGCCGCGAGCAGCTCATCGCTCGCCGCGCGAGCCTCGTCGCGAACGTCACCGGACTGCCTGTCGGCGAGAGAGTCCAGGCGCACTCGGTGAGCGTCGAGCTCGGTCAGGAACCTCGTAAGGTCTGGGCGTACAGCCATGACACTCCTCCGAGGTCGAAGCCGCGCCCCCTCGGCCGATCCTAGAACAGTCTGGTCCCGAAAAGCGCAATACCTACACTACCCACTGGCGGATCGGGGCTAACCGTGATCGGATCTCACGCAACCGAGACAGCCTCGGATACGCGAGAAAAGAAGCCCCATGCGGAGGGACATTGTCGTACTCGGTGCCTCGGCAGGAGGCGTCGAGGCCCTCAGGACGACATTCGCCAGCCTTCCCGCCGATCTGCCCGCGGCGGTCCTAGTCGTGCTGCACGTCCCGGCCTACGGTGGCAGCGTGCTGCCCGCCATCCTCGACCGCGCGGGCCCGCTGCCCGCACGGCACGCGACAACTGGGGATCCGCTCGTCGCGGGTCGGGTGCTGGTGGCGCCACCGGATCAGCATTTGGTGGTCGAGGACGGGCTGGTCAGCCTTAGCCGGGGTCCGCGCGAGAACGGCCATCGCCCTGCTATCGACGTTCTGTTCCGGACAGCTGCTAAGGCCGAGGGGAGCCGGGTGATCGGCGTCGTGCTGTCGGGCGTGCTGGACGACGGCACGGCCGGAGCGGTCGCGATACGCAGCCGCGGCGGCGCTGTGATCGTTCAAGACCCGAGAGACGCGCTGTACCCCGCAATGCCGCTCAGCGCCATAGAGCACGCCGACCCGGATCAGGTCGCTTCGGCAGCCGAGATGGGTGCCCTCATCGACACGATGTGTCGGGTCGATGTCAGCGGATCCGAGCCTGAGGCCTCATCCTTGATGAGGATCGAAGCTGACCTAGCGAAGATGGACGGCGACGCCATGAACGATCCGGTCCGCCCGGGCGTGCCGTCGGGCTTCTCGTGCCCGGACTGCGCGGGCACATTGTTCGAAATCCGAGACGGCGGGCTAGTCCGCTATCGCTGCCGTGTCGGGCATGCCTGGTCGCCCGAGAGTCTGCTGGGCGAGCAAGCGCTTCAGTTGGACGGCGCACTGTGGATGGCGCTACGCAGTCTTGAAGAGAAGGCCGCTCTTGCCCGGGACCTGGGCCAGCGCGCGACGGAGCGGCGGAACCCGCTCACCGCGCATAGGTTCCATGAGCAGGCCGACGAGGCGACCCGCGCTGCGACACTGATTCGATCGCTGTTGCAGTCGCACGTGGCACCAACACGGCAGCGGATCGAGGGGACGTGACGACATGGCTACTGAGAAAGGGGCCAACTCCCGATCGCCGGAGGAACGGGCTGGGGGTGGCCGGCGACCGGCCGAGACCGTCGATCCGACGTTCGAGCGGCTCCTGAGTTATCTGAAGGAGAGCAGGGCGTTCGACTTCACCGGGTACAAACGGGCGAGTCTGATGCGCCGTGTGCAGCATCAGATGCGCCAGATCGGAGTCGACAGCTTCGAGGAGTACCACGACTACCTGCAGGTACATCCAGACGAGTTCACCTCGCTCTACAACACGATTCTGATCAACGTGACCGGTTTCTTCCGCGACGACGAGGCGTGGGAGTACATGCGCTCATCCGTCCTGCCGAGTCTGCTCGACGAGATCGGCCTCGCACCGATCCGCCTGTGGAGCGCCGGCTGTGCGTCCGGGGAGGAGGCGTACAGCTTGGCGATGGAGCTCGCCGAGCGACTCGGCCAGGACGCCTTCCGGGCACAGGTCAAGATCTACGCCACCGACGTCGACGAGGACGCACTCGCGGTGGCCCGGCAGGCTACCTACAGCGAACGTGACTTGGCCGGCCTGCCCGAGGGCTACCAAGACCGGTATTTCGAATCAGTCGGGGGCAGCCGATACGTATTCCGCAAAGAACTGCGGCGCTGCGTGATCTTCGGGCGCAACGACCTCGTGCAAGATGCCCCGATCTCGCGAATCGACCTGCTGGCGTGCCGGAACACCTTGATGTACTTCAATGCGGAAACCCAGTCCCGGATCGTGTCTCGCCTCGGCTTCGCGCTCCGTCCGAACGGCGTGCTCTTCCTGGGAAAGGCCGAGATGCTCCTGAATCACGCGACGACCTTCGAGCCACTGGATCTGAAGCGCCGATTCTTCCGCAAGGCCGCCCAGACCAATGGCAATGACGTAGCCGACGGCATGGCTGTCCGCCAGGTCAAATCGCGGCCGGACGACACGAACAATCTCGAGCCGCTGCGCACGGAGGCGTTCCTCAACAGCCCGGTGCCGCAGTTGGTAGTGGATGAGGCGGGGCAGCTGGCTCTGCTCAATCACCGAGCGACCACGATGTTCGCGCTGAGCGAGCACGACGTCGGCCGTCCGTTCCAGGATCTCGAGGTCTCCTTCCGACCGGCGGAACTGCGTTCGCACATCGGGGCGGTACACGACAACCGCCTGCCGGTGTGGCTGCGCGATGTCGAATGGCAGCGCTCGTCGACCGAGCTGCTGTACTTCGACATCCAGCTGGTGCCACTGGTCGACGGCCGATCGCGACTGCTCGGGATCGCGATCATCTTCAACGATGTCTCCCGCTATCGGCAGCTGCAGACCGAACTCGAGGCGGCCAACCGCCAACTCGAAACGGCCTACGAAGAACTGCAGTCCACGAACGAAGAGCTCGAGACCACGAACGAAGAACTCCAGTCCACCGTCGAGGAACTGGAGACCACCAACGAAGAACTCCAGTCCACGAACGAAGAGCTCGAGACGATGAACGAGGAACTGCAGTCGATGAACGACGAACTGCAGGTCACCAATGACGAACTGCGCGATCGCACCGCCGAGATCTCGGCGCTGAATCACTTCATGGAGTCCGTTCTGGGTAGTCTCGGCGCCGGCGTGGTCGTCGTCAGCCGGGAGCTGATCGTGCAGGTATGGAATCGACAGGCCGAGGATCTCTGGGGCCTGCGCGAAGACGAGACAGTAGGCCAGCACTTCCTCAATCTCGACAGCGGGCTGCCCACCGAGCGCCTGAAACCACTTGTGCGCGAGGTGGTTTTCGACGGCAGCGGCGGCAATGAATTGGTGATGGAGGCCGTCAATCGTCGCGGTCGCACGATCGAGCTGAGAGTTGCGGTGACCCCATTGCTGTCCGGCGATGACGAGCCCAGTGGTGCGCTGCTGCTGATGGAGCCGCATGATGATGCACAACGGACGCACTCGGAGCACTAACGACAGGGGGTGCGGGAGATGACGTCCATGCCCGAACTCAACGAGTTCCTGGCGCGACTCAACGCGCGACGGGAGCGTCTGACTGTCTTGGCCGAGCGCGGCCGGGTACGGGATGCCGAGGAGCTGGTCGAAGAGGTCGACGAACTCGGCGAGCAGCTGATGCTGGCCGACGAGGAACTGCGTACCCAGCAAGCCGAACTCGACGAAGCTCGCCGCGCCCTTGAAGTCGTCGCTGCCCGAAACGACGAACTTTTCGAGGCCTCGTCGGCTGCGTACGTGCTGACCGATCGGGTCGGCGTGCTGCTGAGCGCCAACCGGCGCGCCGCCGCCCTGATCGCCGATACGCCCGCGCGCCGCGCGATTCGGCCGTTCGCCACCAGGTTCGCCGTGGCGGATCGCTCTGCGATACGTTCCTTGATCAACCATGCCGGCGGCGGCGTTTCTGAGTCAGGCGCAATGTTCACGAGCGCGGGCGCATTGTTGCGGCCGGACGGAACCACGTTGCCCGTCGACATCTCGGTGCGGGCCGACCGTGATCCCGGCACGGGCTTGTCGACATTGCTGTGGGAATTGACACCCCGCCGGCGTCTGGAAGTGATGCATGACGCCGAAGCCGTGGCGACCGGGCTTCAGTCCGAGCACGGGCCGGGTGCCGACGCGACCCCGGCGGAGCTGCTCGACGACGTGGTCGAGATGGCTGTCTCCACCGTGCCCGGAGCCGAGCACGCCAGCATCTTGTTGTTGCGCGCCGGTCAGCCGATCGAGACTCCGGCGGCCAGCAGTGATCTCGCAGCGGAATGCGATCGGGTGCAGTACGAAGTGGGTGACGGGCCGGGCTGGCACGCCGTCGTCGGCGATCGCGGAGTGGTCGTCATCCACGAGATGCGCACTGAGCGACGATGGCGGCGATTCGCCGAGCGCGCCGCGGCGTTAGGCGTGCGGAGCATGCTGGCGTGTCACCTGCCAACGCCACGGGGAACGCTGGGTTCGCTCAATCTGTACGCGGCTGAGCCCGACGCCTTCGGCAGCGACTCGGTGCTGATCGGCCGAGTCGTCGCGACGCACGCCGCCGTCGCTCTGGCTCTGGCCGATCAGGATCGAGAGCTTCAGCGGGCCATCGACCGCGGCGAGCTGGTCGGTCAGGCGATCCGGATTCTGATCCGGCGCCACCACTTCACGGCCACCTCAGCTTTCGAGAAGCTCGTGGCCGACTCACGGACCAACCAGGTCACGGTCGGCGAGCAGGCTCAGCAACTGGTGGACGCAGTGGCAAAGGGTGACACCGGGCCGGCGACCGTCACGATCGATACCTGAACGGCGGCACGGAGCTCACGCCTGCTGTGACAGGCTCGGGGCGTGATCGTTCATCTCGTCGACGGAACTTACGAAATCTTCCGGCAGTTCTACGCGCCGCGGCCCGGCCATATCGACAGCGACGGTATCGAGATCGGCGCGACCCGCGGGGTCGTCCAGTCAGTGTTCACAATGCTGTCGGACGGTGCGACCCACGTCGGAGTCGCGACTGACCACGTCATCGAGTCGTACCGCAACGACATGTGGCCGACGTACAAGTCCAGCGCCGGCATGGACCCGCTGCTGCTGGCACAGTTCGGCGGACTGGAAGACGCGCTCAGGGCACTCGGCGTCACGGTCTGGCCGATGGTGGCCCTCGAGGCGGACGACGGGCTGGCGAGCGCAGCCGTAGTCGCCGCTGCCGACCCACGAGTCGAGCAGGTGATCATCTGCACACCGGACAAGGATCTCGGGCAATGCGTCGGCGGCAAGATCATCCAATGGGACCGCCGGCAGGACAAGCTCATCGACGCCGACGGAGTGGTCGCGAAGTTCGGTGTGCCGCCCGCATCGATCCCCGACTGGCTCGCCCTCGTCGGCGACAGTGCCGACGGCTTCCCAGGGCTGCCCGGCTTCGGCGCCAAATCCGCAGCGACGCTGCTCGCCCGATACCGGCATCTCGAAGACATCCCGTCCGACGCCGCGGACTGGGACGTTACGGTGCGCGGCGCGGCCACGTTGGCGACGACGCTCAGGTCTCACCGTGCCGATGCCGAGACGTTCAAGCGGCTGGCCACGCTGCGCACAGACGCCCCCGTCGGCACGGTTGACGACTGGGAATGGACCGGTCCGACCGACGATTTCCCTGCCTGGTGCGAGCGATTCGGCTGGCCACGTCTCGCCAAGGATGCCACCGCGCTGGCCTCTGCCCGCAAGCCGTGACTGGCACGGTGGTGGTGTGGCCAGGTTCGTGACCTTGACCGGGGACGTCGAACTGTGTGTGTCGATGCGATCGGCGAGGCGACCGATCCGCCGGTGCTGCTCATCTCGGGATTCGCGTCGTCGATGGAGCGGCACACGAACTGAGCAGGCGCCGTTATCTCGGTTGACTTTCCAGGTCGGAAAGTTTAGCTTGACTTTCCGACCTGGAAAGTGGAGGAAGCTGAATGAACGCCGAGATGACACCGGCTGAAGCGCGTGCCGCGCTCGACTCCGTGGAGCGTGGCCGGCTACGGGTGATCGAACAGATCGATGTCCCGGGCTGGTACTGGTGGGGGCTGGCACTCGGGTGGGTCGGTTTGGGAATCATCACCGACCTGGGGCATCCGTGGCTGACCGCCGCGGCCACCCTGACCTTCGGGACGGTGCACGCGGCGATTGCCCCGCGCGTGATCGACGGCCGGCATCGCAGTCAGCAGCTCAGCGTCCGGACCGACGTCGTCGGGCGCCGGCTACCGCAACTCGTCATCGGCGGATTGCTCCTCCTTGCGGGCGTGACGGTCGCGGGTTCGCTGGCGCTGGCAGCCGATGGCGCCGGTCACCCGGTGACCATTGCCAGCATCGTGGTTGCGGTGATCATCGCGCTCGGCGGTCCGCAATTGCTCGCGGTGGTCCGGCGCAGGGCGGTCCGGGCCGGCCCGCGCGCATGAGCGTGGCCCGCTTCGACGAGTTGATCCACCCGGCGACGCGACTGTCGATTGTGGCGCTGCTTGCCGCCTCCGATTGGGTCGAGTTCGCGTTCATCCGCGACCAGCTCGCGTTGTCGGACTCGGCGCTGTCCAAGCAGTTGTCGACCCTCGAGGAGGCCGGCTACGTGAGCATCGAACGAACGCTGAGCAACCACCGGCGTCGCGTGCTGGCGCGGCTGACACCTGCCGGGCGAGCCGCCTTCCGTGGACACGTCGCCGCGCTGCAGGAGATCGTGGCTCGCGCGGCTCCCGGATCCACGCGGTAACCGTCTGTCCCGTAGTCCGCGGCTGCGATCATCTACTGCCGACTTCGACCGGGAGCTCGGCGAGGCGCCATTCGAGCATGCCGTCGGTGAGGCGGGCGGCCCGGTACCCGCGGGCGGCGAGCAGGCGCGCCGCCTCGTGAGCGAGCACGCAGTTCGTCCCGCGGCAATAGGCGACGATGTCGGTGCTGTCGGGCAGCTCGGCGAGGCGGGTTTCGAGGTCGTCCAGCGGGACGGACAACGCGCCGGGGATGTGACCGGCGCGGTACTCCTCGGCGGGACGGACATCGATGACCGTGGCGCTGCCGCTCTTGATGCGTGCGAGTAGCTCGTCGCGGGTGAGCTGCTCGGTGTCGTCGGGTCCGAGGTAGGCGGCGCGGGCAGCGTCGACATCGGCGAGGTGGCGGCGGGCGACTTGTTGCAGCAGCGCGTACAGCTCCGCGACATCCGCGCCGGCGAGGCGGTAGTAGATACGCACGCCATCGCGGCGGGCGGTTACCAGACCGGCCTGCTTGAGTGTCTGCAGGTGCGCCGAGGCGGTGGTCAGGTTCAGCCCGGCGGCACGGGCCAGCGCGTCGACGCTGCGCTCGCCCTGAGCGAGCAGGTCGAGCAATTGCAGGCGCTTGCCACTGGCCAAGGCTTTCCCGGCTCGCGCCAGTGCCTCGAACAGCGCGGCCTTGCGGACGACGTCACCCATGGCATCCTCCAGGATTCCATGGAATAGTGTAACCATGGGCTTCGCCGACGAACAGCTGATCCCACTCGTCGACGTCGGTCTGGGGAACAGCACCTACCTTGTCGATCTCGGCGACGGCCGGGCGCTGGCCGTGGACGCGGCCCGCGACCTGCGCGCACTGCGTGCCGCTGCCGACGCGCGCGGCCTCCGGGTCGCGTTCGCGGCGGACACCCACTTGCACGCGGACTTCCTGTCCGGCGCGGTGCAGCTCGCCCACGACGAAGGCGCGACCGTGTTGGCATCTGCTGCCGGACACCGTGGATTCCCGCACGTCCCGCTCGACGACGGCGACGAGATCGACCTCGGCGGGCTGACCCTGCGAGCCCTGGCCACCCCCGGCCACACCGACGAGCACGTCTCCTACCTGCTGCTCGACGGCGACCAGCAGCTGGGCGTGTTCACCGGCGGGTCGCTGATCGTCGACGCCGCCGCGCGTACCGACCTGCTCGGGCCTGCGCGCGCCGACGAACTGGCCCGCGCTCAATACCGGTCGCTGCGGCGGCTGGCCACGCTGCCCGACGCCACGTCGGTGTGGCCCACGCACGGTGCCGGGTCGTTCTGCTCCGCGCCGCCGGGGGCGGAGCGCACCACCACCATCGGCGCACAGAAGCACGCGAACCCCCTTCTGGCGGCTGCTGACGAGGACGCGTTCGCGCGAGAGCTGATCGACAGCCTGGGCTCGTACCCCGCGTACTTCGACCGGCTGGCCGAGGTGAACCGACGCGGCCCAGCGCCCATCACCGCCGAGCCCGGCCTCGCCGCCCGGAACCCGGCCGAGGTGCGGAGCCTTCTCGAGAACGGCGCAATCGTCGTCGACGTCCGCCCGATCCGGCAGTTCGCCGACGGGCACATCCCCGGTTCGGTGTCGATCCCGCTGCGTGACGCGTTCGCGTCCTGGCTCGGCTGGCTGCTCCCCCATGACCAGCCGCTCGTCTTCGTCCTGGGCTCCGGCCAGGACCCGGCCGAGATCGTCTGGCCGGCGCTCAAGATCGGCTACGAGCAACTGGCCGGACAGCTCGAAGGGGCCATAGGGGCGTGGTCCGCGGACGGCGGCGTGGTCACCACTACACGCATCATTAGCGCCGACGAATTCGAGGACCGCGCCGTTCTGGACGTGCGGCAGCATGCGGAGTACGCCGTCGGGCACGTTCCCGGTGCGGTGCATCTGGAGCTCGGCAACCTGCTCGAACACGCCGCCCAGCTGCCGCACCGGCGCATGGTCGTCATCTGCGGGCACGGCGAGCGCGCGATGACTGCGGCCAGCCTGCTCGAACGCTACGGGCATCGTGATATCGCCGTGCTCGCGGGCGGACCGCAGGATTGGGTGGCCGCCACGGGGCGTTCCCTGTGGGAGGGCACGTGACCCGGGTGGTCACGGCCACCACGCCCACCCTGGGCCTGCGGGCGAATCTCGCCCAGTTCAGCCTGCTCGTCGCGGTCAATGCGCTGGTCGGCGGCATGCTCGGCCAAGAGCGCACGGTGTTGCCGTTACTGGCCCACGGGACCTTCCACCTGTCGGCGTACACGGCGGCGCTGACGTACATCGTCGCGTTCGGTGCGACCAAGGCCGTCACGAACTTCGTCGCTGGCGCCTTGGCGGACCGGTACGGTCGCAAACCCGTTCTGGTCGCCGGCTGGTTGATCGCCCTTCCGGTGCCCGTACTGCTCATCTGGGCGCCGTCCTGGGGCTGGGTCGTCTTCGCGAACGTGCTGCTCGGCGTCAACCAGGGGCTGACCTGGTCCACGACCGTGATCATGAAAATCGACCTGGTCGGGCCGCATCGGCGCGGGCTGGCAATGGGGCTCAACGAAGCCTCCGGCTACCTCGCTCTCGCCGGCACCGCATTGGCCACCGGCGCCATCGCCGCCCACGCGGGGCTACGTCCCGAGCCCTTCCTGCTGGGCATCGCCTACGCCGCCATCGGGCTGGCGCTATCCAGCCTAGCTGTACAAGAGACCCGCGAGCATGCACGCATCGAAGCCTCCGGTCACAACCGCGACCTGAGCACGAGTCGGGTCGCCTGGCTCACGAGCGTCCACGAGCCGGCCCTGTCGGCCGCGAGCCAAGCCGGCATGGTCAACAACCTCAACGATGCGCTCGCCTGGGGCATCTTCCCGCTGCTGTTCGCCGCCCACGGACTGCCCATCACCCAGATCGGCGTCCTCGCTGCGCTCTACCCCGCGGTATGGGGCGCCGGGCAACTGGTCACCGGTTGGTACTCCGACCGCGTCGGCCGCAAACACCTCATCACCGCAGGCATGTTCACCCAAGCCGCCGCCATCGCGCTCGTCGCCGTCGGCAGCAGCTTCCCGGCCTGGGCGGGCGCGCAGATCCTGCTCGGCGTGGGCACTGCCCTGGTCTATCCCACCCTCCTCGCCGTCATCGGCGATGTCGCCCACCCCGCGTGGCGTGCCCGCGCGGTCGGCGTCTACCGGCTCTGGCGGGACGGCGGTTTTGCCATCGGCGCTCTGCTCGCCGGTGCGCTGGCCGACGCCTACGGCCTGACGACCGCCATCTGGGCCGTCGCCGCTCTCACCGCTGCCTCCGGCCTAGTGGTCGCCGCGCGGATGTACGAAACCCACCCGCGCTCGCCCGTCGTCAGCCAAGGCGGCCAAGTGCGACCTTCATCACGTCCTTGACCTTCGTCGGCGAGTCGGCGCGCTGCCCGGTCTGTTTCGTCTGGTCGTAGCCGACGTAGAGGATGGCGTTGGCCTTGCGCACCACGACGGTCACCACGTCGTCGTAGGTGCCCTGGTCGACGTCCGAGGGGAACGTATGCACCAGCTGCTGGGCGAAGCCCTGCCACTCGCCGAGCTGGAACGGCCGGCTGTTGGTCTTGTAGTCGCCGACGATCGTCGGCGGGCCGCCCAGGATGCTATAGGCGGCCGGACACTTCGCCGCCTCGGCCTGAACCTTGTCCATGCCCTGGTCCGCCAGCACGTCGGTCTTGAACACCTGCGCGCCCTGAGTGACGGTTGGTAGCGGCGCCTGCGCGGGGTCGCCCGGACCGACGACCCACTGCCCCGTCGAGTTGCCGCCGGCCAGCTCGATCGCCGACTGGACGTCGGAGACGTCGTCGGAGCGCCCCACGTACGGGCAGGTCGGGATGCTGTCCGGCGCGGTGAAGGTGAAGTGCGCGCCGAGGTGAGACTGGGAGTCGTCGACCTCGATGGCGCCCTTGCCGAGGTCGCCCGTCGTGACGAAGCCGGTCTTGATGGACGTCACGGTGTACGGCGGCTGCGGCCCGTGCTTGGCCGGCGCGCCGCTGCTGCAGCCGACGAGTACGCCGCACACCAGCGCGATCAGCAACCCGGTTCTCGTCATCGTGTCTCCATCCTCAGTGCGCCCGGAACCGCACCAGCACCGGCGTTTCGTCGAACTCGCTTGTGCGCACATAGAGCTGCAGCAGCCACTTCCCGGCGTAGGGGATGGATACCGTGCTCGCCACGTAGTGTCCAGGCTCCGCGGCCGACACCTTGAGCTGCTGCGCAGCGGTGCCCCCGCGCGTGGGCGCGAGCTGCGCGCTCACGTCGGGAACGCTGACCAGGCTGCCGTCGCGGGCGACTAGGTAGATGTCGGCGACGTTGAGCCCCTGCTTCGCCGGCGTGAGGCGAACCTCGACGTGGCCGCCGGCCAGGGGAGAGTGGGCGCCAGCGGCAGGGATGCGGACCTCCGCCCGGACCGGTGGCGCATAGCTGGTCCGGGCCGGCGCCGTGTTGACCATGAGCGTGGCCACCGACAGCACCGCCACACCGAACACCGCCTCGACGCCCAGCGAGCGGCGCATCAGGCGCCAGGCCTGCGCGGGTAGTGCGGGACGCGTCAGCTGGCGCTGGACGAACCGCCGGGCCTGCCAGGCGAGAACCAGCACGAGGATGACGCCGCCCACCTTGATCAGCAGGAGCCGCCCGAATTCGGTCGCGCCCAGCGCGGGGAGTGTGCCGACCTGCCGCCACGTCTGGTAGAGGCCGGTCAGCACGATCACCGCGAAGCAGGGTAAGGCCATCCGCGAGAACCTCGGCAGTGCGTATGCCGTTGCGCGCAGCCGCTCGGATCCCAAGTCGGCGCCGATCGCGCAGGTGGCAAGCAGGATCAGCCCGCCGAGCCACAACGACACCGCAAGCAGGTGCACGCTGGCCACCGGAACGGCGAGCCACACCTGCTGACCCGTACGCGAGTGGTCTGCCAGCGTCCACGTCATCGGCAGGGCGAGCAGGCAAGCGCCGCCCACGACCTCGGCGGCGAGCGGCCGGTCAGCGGCACCGGCCCGGCCGCGGAGGAACACCGCGACGGCGGCAGCGAGAATGACGATGATCCCGATCCGGGCGAGCGATGCCTGCCCGCCGGTTGTCGACAGTGTCGTGCGCAGTGCGTGCGCCGAGAACGCCGACGTCAGCGCGCCGCCGGTCGCATAGGGGTATTGAGCGAGAAGGGCAGTGACGGTGCCGAGTGCCAGTGCGCCGAAGCCGGCCCAGACGACGCGGCGCGCGCGGCGCGGCGGGCGCCCGGTCGGTAGCAGCAGGCCGAGGAAGACGGCGCCACCAATCGTCGCGGCCAAGCCGAGGTATGCCAGACCCTCCCCCACTTCCTTCACGACCGGTGCCGCCTGGCTGGGATGCCGGCTGATCGCGGCGACCACGGGGCTCGGTGCGCCGATGCTGAACTGGAACGCGCCGGAGATGGCGTGCGTATCGGCCGACACGACGCGCCAGGAGACCACGTACGTGCCGTCGTGCAGGCCGGCCGGGAGATCCGCTGCCGCCGTATCCGCCTTGCCGGCCGAATGCCCAACCGTGCCGATCTTCATTTGGTGACCAGCTGCGTCGAGCAGCAGGATCGACTGCGGGTTGAGCGTTACCGCCTCGTCGAACCGGAGCGTGACCTGCCGCGGCTCGGCGCTGACGACCGAGCCGTCGACGGGTGACGTCGCGAGCAGTGTGGCATGTGCCTCGGCTTGTGGGGTGCCGGCGAGCAGGGCACCGAGCAGCAGCGCGCCGAACAGGCCCGTTCGGAACCACCTGCTGCGCGAGCGCATCACTGCCACGCTGGTGGATCTAACCCGCGGCCAGC
>JBPYES010000079.1:0-2646 GCA_051984825.1 Jatrophihabitantaceae bacterium | reverse complement strand
GGGCAGCGTGGACTTCACGATGAGCACGCCCCGAAAGGTTCTCGACATCACCATCCGCGGCGGCGCCACCGCACGCGGCGTCGGGATCGGCGCCACGATCCCTCAGATCAAGGCGGCCTTTCCGAAGGCCAAGGTCGACCACTCGACCGAGCACACCTTCGCGATCACACTGGTCCGGATCCCGAAGACCGGGGGCGGCCGACTGCAATTCGCCGTCGACACGACGACCCATCGGGTCACGATTATCGGCGTGCCGGCGATCCCGTTCTGCGAATAGCGCTACTCAGGCTTCGGCGATCATCAGCGTCGCCCCGCCGCTGGCGAACGTCGCCACGTCGGCACCCGCCGCCTGTCCCTCGGCGCTCCCCATGGCCGCCTCGAGCTCCTGCGGGCTGTCGAACCAGAGCAAGGCCAGGAAGTAGTAGGGGGCCTGCGAGCCATCCGGGGTTCCCAGAACCTTGCCGAACTCGAAGCGCTTCAGGTTAGGGATCTTGTGCACCAGCGGCACGTGAATGCTTGCGTAGTGCTCATCGAACGCCGCTGGGTCGTCCGGCGTGCCATACCCGACCACGAGTTTGACCATCGAATGCTCCTATCCGTGTTTTTCCGCAGCCTATTACACATTGTTAACGGCCGTCACCCAGGCTTGACGATTCCACGGACCCAGGAGTAGCCTGTTTTGTCTCGGAGCCTGCTGCGCCCGCATAGCACAGGCCATCGTACGGAAGCATAAGGGGGTCATCTTCACGCGCGACAGCTAACTGTCGCGATGGCGGCATCCCGTCATTCGGGGCGCGCACTTCGGCTGCCATCGCATATTCACAACGCACGTCATTTACAACGGGGGTAGAACATGACACTTCCTGGTGCCTGGGTTCTGCACTACAGCTGGGGCTGCACGCAGAACTACGCACAGACGAATGTCACACTCAACGCGGACGGCACGTTCAGCGGTCCGCTGACCGGGCAATGGAGGCTGCGCGACGGAACGCTGCAGCTCAGCTTCGACTCGGGTCCGGCCAAGTACGGCGGCACCGTAGACGGAAACATCGGGTCGGGCGCAATGTCCACGTTTGCCGGCCTGAACGGCTGCTGGTACCTGGTCCGCCAGGGGACCGTGGGCCTCACCGAGGTGGCGGCCGCAGAGCATGACCACGACGCCGCCGGGACTGCCCGGTAGCGGCGGAAGAAAGGGGGACTTCTGATGCATGATCATCACCACCACAACCCGATCCTGTGCATCCTGCCACCGCACATGATCGAGGCAATCGCTCGGTCGGGGAACAGCGAAGAGCGCGAGTGGGCACTGCGCATGCTGGCGGCCGACACCACCGTGCGCAGTCAGCGCACGACGGCGTCCGCACTCCAGGCGGCAGCCCCGCCGGTGGCGCCGAGCGTGACGCCGCACAAGCTGCGGCAGATCTACACCGCGAATCAGGGCTCGACGCTGCCCGGAACCCTGGTCCGCTCGGAAGGTCAGGCTCCGACCGGTGACGCGGCCGCCGATGAGGCGTACGACGGCCTTGGTGCCACGTTCGACCTGTACTGGAACATCTTCCAGCGCAACTCGATCGACAACGCCGGCATGAACATGCTCGGCACAGTGCACTATCTCCAGGGGTACGACAACGCCTTCTGGAACGGCACTCAGATGGTGTTCGGTGACGGCGACGGCACGTACTTCAACCGGTTCACGATCGCCATCGATGTGATGGGTCACGAGCTGACCCACGGTGTCACCGCTCACCAGGCCAATCTGGTCTATCACGATCAGCCTGGAGCTCTGAACGAGTCCATTTCGGACGTCTTCGGCTCGCTGGTGAAGCAGTACCATGCCTCGCCGCAGCAGACCGCCGCGCAGGCGGACTGGCTGATCGGGGCGGGCCTGTTCACCTCAGCGGTGAACGGAGTGGCGCTGCGCTCGATGAAGGCTCCGGGCACGGCGTACGACGATCCCCATCTCGGCAAGGATCCCCAGCCGGCCAACATGAGCGGCTATGTGACGACGACCGCCGACAACGGCGGCGTCCACATCAACTCCGGCATCCCGAACCACGCGTTCTACCTGTGCGCGGTCGCCCTGGGCGGATACGCCTGGGAGAAGGCGGGGATGATCTGGTACGCGACGCTGTGCGACCCGCGGCTGGCGTCGACCGCTCAGTTCCAGGACTTCGCCAACCTCACGGCCGACAACGCCGGGCGTCTGTTTGGCGACGTCGAGCAGCAGGCGGTGATCAACGCCTGGAAGCAGGTCGGGATCATCGTCACCACGGCCGCGCCCAAGGTGTCGGGCAACTGGACCCTGCACTACAGCTGGGGACCGACGTACACCTACGGACAGGTCAACCTGGTGTTCAACCCGGACAGCACCTTCACGGGAGCGTTCACCGGCAAGTGGCAGCAGCAGGACGGAACCATCCTGCTCGCCTTCGACACCGGACCGGCCAAGTACGCCGGGACCGTCGACGCGAACATCGGCTCTGGCTCGATGTCCACGTTCGCCGGTCTCGACGGCGCCTGGTACCTGTCCAAGCAGGGCACGGTCGGCCTGTCGCTGCCGGTCGCGAGCCTCGCGCCAGGCATGGTCGACCCGGCTGGAAGCGTGGTCGCAGCGCCGGCACCGAGCAAGGCTCAGGACCGGGAGCC
>JBPYES010000078.1:0-4428 GCA_051984825.1 Jatrophihabitantaceae bacterium | reverse complement strand
CGGTCGTCTCGATGCCGCCGAACATCAGCACAGCTGTATTCGAGGCGGTTTCGTCGAGGTCGAGGCCGGGAACAGCCGTCTCGATCCGGGCGCGCAGCGCTGCGAACGCGGCCGGCCCCTCCGGCGGGATCGCCCGCCCGGCACTCACTCCGGCCACCGCCGAAACGATCGCGTCGTACCAGCGCAAGACCGTGACGGTGTCCACCCCTGATATGCCCAGCGCCTCGGCCACAACCGCGACGGCCAGTGGGCCGGCCAGGCCTCGGCGCACCTCGGCATGCCCGGGCGGCAGCGCCGCGACAAGCCGGCGTGTCTCGTCGGCCACGAACGTTTCGAAGCGATCGGCGGGTCGCAGTGAGCGATGGAACGGGCCGCGGTGCCGGCTGTGCTCGGCGCCATCCAGGGAGAGCATGCTCGGGCCGACCACCAGGGCCGTCGAGAACCGCGGGTCGTCCACAGTGAACGTCCCTGGGTCGCGCAGCACCTGGTCGGCGAGGTCGTGGCGAGTGACCAGCCAGGCGGACAACGACGGCAGCCAAGCGACGGGCTCGGAGGCGCGCAGCCGGGCCAGCACCGGGTGCGGGTCGCGTTCGAGCTCCTCGACGGTGACCGTCACTTTCCCAGCGTGGCACGGGCGACGCGTGACCTGTGCCATGTGGTTACCGGCGAGTAACCCACGTAGGCTTCGGCGAATCGGCAACCCCTCGAAGGAGATTCGGTGGCGCTCCGCCTGACAATCGCGCTGCTCATGCTCGTCGTGACGGCGGTTCTCGCCGGACGCCGCGGCTCGTGGCTGGTGCGACTGGTCCGCTCGGGCCGCCCAGCGCCCGGCCGCACGGACGACATCAACACCCGGCTGCGGGACCAGGTCCGCGAAGTCTTCGGACAGCGCAAGCTGCTCAAGTGGTCGGTGCCGGGTGTCGCGCACTTCATGACGTTCTGGGGCTTCGTCGTCCTGTTCATCACGATCATCGAGGCGTTCGGCGCCCTCACGATCAGCCAGGACTTCGCTTTCCCCTGGTTCGGTCATGCCCGCTGGCTGGGCTTCTTGGAAGACCTGTTCGCGGTCGCCGTGCTCGTGGCGATCATCACGTTCGCGATCATCCGGCTGCGTCAGGCACCGGAGCGGCGGCACCGGGCATCACGCTTCTACGGCTCGCACACCGGCGCGGCATGGGCGGTGCTCGGCATGATCTTCCTGGTCATCGCGACGCTGCTGATCTACCGGGGCGCGCAATACAACACCGGGCACTTCCCGTGGGGCAAGTCGAAGGCGCCGTTCGCGTCGTACACGGTGTCGCGGATGCTCGGCGAGGGTGCCTACAACCAGGGCGTGGAGACGTTCTTCCTCATCGCGCAGATGGCGGTGGTCTTCGGCTTCCTCATTCTGGTGCTGTACTCGAAGCACCTGCACATCTTCCTGGCGCCGCTGAACGTACTCACCAAGCGAGAACCGGACGGGCTGGGGCCGCTGCTGCCGGTGGCCGACGCTGCCGGCAAGCCAATCGACTTCTCCGACGTGGAGAACCTGTCCGAGGACACCCAGTTCGGCCGCGGCAAGATCGAGGACTTCACGTGGAAGGGCTACCTCGACTTCGCGACGTGCACCGAGTGCGGACGCTGCCAGTCGCAGTGCCCGGCCTGGAACACCGGCAAGCCGCTCTCGCCCAAGCTCGTGATCATGGACCTGCGCGATCACCTCTTCGCCAAAGCCCCTTACCTGATCGGGGGAAAGTCCGCGCCCGATGACACCAAGGTCGAGGCGCACGAGCCGCACGTGCCCGAGTCGGGGTTCGGCCGGGTGCCCGGGTCTGGGCCGGACCAGGCGGCGCGTCCGCTCGTCGGCGACCTCGCGTCCGGTGGCGTCATCGACCCGGACGTGCTGTGGTCGTGCACCACCTGCGGCGCGTGTGTCGACCAGTGCCCGGTCGACATCGAGCACGTCGATCACATCGTCGACATGCGCCGCTACCAGGTGTTGATCGAGTCGGCGTTCCCGTCCGAGGCGGGCGTGATGCTGCGCAACATCGAGAACAAGGGCAACCCCTGGGGTCTGGCGGAGCGAGCCCGCGAGGAGTGGATGGAAGGGTTACCGTTCGAGGTCCGGCGCGCGGTTCCTGGCCAGCCACTGGACGCCGACATCGAGTACCTGTTCTGGGTGGGCTGTGCCGGTGCCCTCGAGGACCGTTCCCGCAAGGTGACCCGGGCGTTCGCCGAATTGCTGCACACCGCCGGCGTCTCGTTCGCGGTGCTGGGCAGCGCCGAGACGTGCACCGGCGACCCGGCGCGCCGGCTGGGCAACGAGTTCCTGTTCCAGATGCAGGGCATGCAGAACGTCGAGACGTTGAACTCCATCACCAGGGCGGCGCCGCTCAAGATCGTCGCCACCTGCCCGCACTGCTTCAACACGCTGGCCAACGAGTACCCGCAGCTGGACGGGCACTTCGACGTCGTCCACCACACGCAGTTGCTCGGCCGGCTGATCGCCGAAGGACGCTTGACGCCGGTCGAGCCGGTGGACAAGAAGATCACCTACCACGACCCGTGCTACCTGGGACGCCACAACAAGGTCTACACACCGCCGCGCGAGGTGCTGGGGTCCATCCCGCAGCTGAGGGCTGAGGAGATGCACCGCTGCAAGGACCGGGGCTTCTGCTGCGGCGCCGGCGGTGCGCGCATGTGGATGGAGGAGAAGATCGGCAAGCGGGTCAACATCGAACGCACCGAGGAGGCGCTGCGCCTCGACCCGGACTTGATCTCGACGGCATGCCCGTTCTGCATGGTCATGCTCTCCGACGCGGTGACCGCCAAGCAGGCGTCAGGCGATGCGCGCGAGGATGTCGCTGTCCTGGACGTCGCGCAAATCCTGCAGCAATCGCTCCGACCGTAAGGCTGACCGCGGGTCTCGACATAATGCGGCGCATGCCCAAGCCACCCGTCCCTGCCGAGTTCTCTGCAGTGCTGTCGAACCCCAACCCGTGCGTTATCGGCCTCGTGAAGCCGAACGGCGCGCCGATCACTGTCGCGACCTGGTATCTCTGGGAGGACAGCCGGGTGCTGGTGAACATGGACGAGGGGCGCAAGCGGCTCGAGTGGCTGCGCGCCGACCCGCGCATCTCGCTCACCGTGCTCGACGGCGCCCGGTGGTATCGGGCAATCAGCCTGCGCGGACGCGTCGCCTCACTGACCGACGACCCCGATCTCAGCACCATCGACCGCATCGCCACGCACTACACCGGACGGTCGTACCGCAACCGCGTTCGCGGACGAGTGAGCGCCTGGATCGACGTCGAGCAGTGGCACGCCTGGGGTTTCTGACAGTCATAGCCGCACCTTCCTGTTTTGTCCGGTGAAGGCACGCTATCGGACCGTGTCAGGCGAGCTGGGAGGCGAGCGCCGGCGGCGCCTCGACCATTGCCGGCCCGTACCAGGTCAGGTGCCGTCCGCTAACTAGGGAGACATGCTGATCCGGGAAGCACTCCGGTCCGTCCGTGGCGCTGAACGCGTACGGCTCATCGGGCAAGACGACGAGCTCTGCCCCGTGCAGGTCGTCGAGGCGCATCCGGGGGTAGCGCTCGGCGCTGTCGGCGAAGGCGTTGCGTACCCCGAGACGAGCGAGCACGTCGCCGGCGAACGTGTCGCGCCCGAGCACCATCCACGGCCGCCGCCAGATCGGCACCACCGCTGTACGTGGCGGGCCCGGCCGCACTGCCGCCCAGGCCTCCGCGGCGTCATCCAGCCAGGCTGGACGATCCACTCGGCAGGCCAGCGTGAGCATCCGCTCCAGGGATCTGAACGCCTCGTCGACGCTGCGCACGCGGGTCACCCACACGGCCAAGCCTGCGGCGCGCAGCGCCTCGAGGTCGGACGGCCGGTTCTCCTCCTCGTTGGCGAGCACCACGTCGGGTGCCAACTCGACGACCCGCGCCACGGCGGGGTTCTTGGTACCGCCGACACGCGGCACGTCCAGGTCGGGCGGACACCAGTCGGTGGCCCCGGCGAGCAGTCCGGGTGCGGTGGCCGCCACCGACTCGGACAGCGAGGGCACCAGCGACACGACGCGCGCCACCACGGACGGCACGGCCACTGGCATGTCCAGATCGTCGAGCAGCATGATGTCCGTACTGACGTAATCGTCGGGGTCGCGCGCGGCGGACAACGCGAACGGCCTGCGCGTGCGTTGTCTATCTGAGAGCCTGGCCCACAAGCGTACGGCGGAGTGCACGGCACTGGAGGGTCGGTGACGTTCGATGAGTTCGCGGCGACGCGGCTCGATGCCGTGCTGCGCTTCGCCGTAGTGCTCACGAACGACCGCGGGCTCGCTGAAGACGTCGTCCAAGAGGTGCTGATCCGGGTCCACAAGCGGTGGGCGCAGATCGGCGCGATGGAGCATCCGGAGGCATACGTAAGGCGCATGGTGGTCAACGA
>JBPYES010000077.1:0-2906 GCA_051984825.1 Jatrophihabitantaceae bacterium | reverse complement strand
GTACAACGCGGCAAGCTCCTCGGTCGCGCGCACGGACAGTCCCTCGGCCACGATGCGGCCGGCCAGCTCTTCCTGCGCGTCCGGCTGTTCGATGCTGAGCAGTGCGCGGGCGTGTCCCGCGGACAGCACGCCCACGGCGACCCGGCGCTGCACCGGCACCGGGAGGTTCAGCAACCGGATCGTGTTCGTGATCTGCGGCCGGCTGCGCCCGATCCGCCGAGCAAGCTCCTCGTGTGTTGTCGCGAACTCGTCAAGCAGTTGCTGATAGGCCGCTGCTTCCTCGAGCGGATTCAGGGAGACGCGATGGATGTTCTCCAGCAGGGCGTCACGCAGCATCGCGTCGTCGTCGGTGTCGCGAATGATCGCAGGAATGGTGTCGAGGCCGGCCGACACTGCCGCGCGCAGCCGGCGCTCGCCCATGACGAGCTCGTAGCCCTCATCGCGCCGGCGGACGACCACCGGCTGGAGCATGCCGAACTCACGGATCGAATGGCTGAGCTCGGCGAGCGCTTCCTCGTCGAACACCTGGCGCGGCTGGCGCGGATTGCGCGTGATGGTGCTCACCGGAATGTCGCTGAACGCCGCGCCGGGCACGGGCAACGGGGCGTCGTTGGGGCGCGGCGGTGTGGCGATCGCCGTGGCCGTGAACGACCCGTCGGGTTGCCGGTTGGGCGCCGTCGGAATCAGAGCGCCGAGCCCCCTGCCGAGCCCGCCCACGCGCGTCTTGCTCATCCTTCGTCCTCCTGGCGGTCCGTCGTGCCTCGTTCAGCGAGCTCGCGCGCGGCTTGGAGATAGCCGATCGCTCCACGCGAGCCCGCGTCGTACGTCATTACCGTCTGCCCGAATCCCGGCGCCTCGGACACCCGCACGTTCCGCGGAATCACCGACTCGATGACGAGCTCGCCGAAGTGCTTGCGTACATCGGCGGCAACCTGGTCGGCGAGCCGGGTGCGGCTGTCGTACATGGTGAGCAGCACCGTGCTGATCGTGAGCGTCTTATTGAGGTACGACTGCACCATCTCGATCGTGCTGAGCAACTGCGCCAGCCCCTCGAGTGCGTAGTACTCGCACTGGATGGGGATGAGCACCTCACGTGCCGCCACGAGGGCATTCAGGGTGAGCAGGCCGAGCGACGGCGGGCAGTCGATGAACAGGTAGTCCAGTTCGAGCGAGGTCTGGGCCAGGTACGCGCTGAGGGCGCGTTGAAGGCGGTGCTCACGGGCTACCTGTGAGGAGAGTTCCAACTCGGCACCGGCGAGGTCGAGTGTGGCTGGCACGCACGAGAGCGTGTCGGCGGCCTCGACCTGCACGACGGCCTCGGCAAGCGGCCGGCCGTCGAGTAGCACGTCATAGGTCGATCGCACGCCGACGGAGTGCTCGACGCTCAGCGCAGTGCTGGCATTGCCCTGCGGGTCGAGGTCGACGACCAGGACCCGCAGTCCGTGCAGGGCCAGCGCCGCTGCGAGGTTGACGGCGGTCGTCGTCTTGCCGACGCCGCCCTTCTGATTGGCGACGGTGATCACGCGCGTCGTGGCTGGACGGGGCCAGCGCTCCTGACGCACGTTCAGCACCTGGAGCGCCTGCATCGCTTCTCGGGCGATCGGTGAGTCGGACCAGGTTTCACGTGAAACATCGAGGCCTTCGGTTTCACGTGAAACCTCCACTGGGTCGACGTCCTGCGATGGGCTGCTCATCGCTATGCCTTGCCACTCGCCTGCACGGTCTGCCCCTCAGTCTCTCCCCTGCCGCGCTCGCAACCGGCGAACCGCGGCCACATTCACCGGCGTGTCCAACACGCCCACGCCACACTCGACGATCGACACGTCCACCCCCTTGCTGCGGCGGACCCCGTCGACCTCCACGTCTACCTGCTCGCCCTTGATCGCCAGCAGCGTGCCACCTGGGCGGAGTAACGGCACGCACCATCTCACCAGCCGATCCAGTGGCGCCACTGCCCGGGCTGTCACCCAATCGGCATCGCCCACCACTGCACGCACCGCCGGGTCCTCCGCACGACCATGCACGACGCGCACCATCTCGTCCAGACCCAGCGCGTCGACAACCTCTCGCAGGAAAGTAACTCGGCGCGCCAACGACTCGACGAGGTCGACCCGCAGGTCCGCACGCCGACAAGCCATCGCGATTCCCGGCAGTCCGGCGCCACTGCCGATGTCGACAACCCGCGCATTTGGCGGAACCAGTTCGGTGACGACCGCGCAGTTGAGCAGGTGCCGCTCCCAGAGGCGAGGTACTTCCCGGGGACCGATCAGTCCGCGAACCAGGGCGTCCGTGGCGAGTCGCTGGCCGTACGCCACCGCGAGCGGCAGGCGCTCACCGAAGACCTCGACTGCGGACGATGGGGGAGCGGGCAGCGCGGCCTCGGCTGTCACTGCTCGACGAGTACGACAACCCTGCGCTCGGGCTCTTCGCCCTCGGACTCGCTACGCACCCCGTCGATGCTCGCCACAGTGTCGTGGACCACCTTGCGCTCGAACGGGTTCATGGGCGCGAGCTTCACCGACTCACCGGAGTCGAGCACCTTTCGAGCGGTGCGCTCGGCCAGTTGGCTCAGCTCCGCCCGACGCGCGGCCCGGTGGCCGCTCACGTCAAGCATGAGCCGGCTGCGTTCGCCTGTCTGTTGCTGCACCGCCAAACGGGTCAGTTCCTGAAGCGCGTCCAGGGTCTCACCGCTTCTGCCGACGAGCGGCTGCAAGTCCGGGCCGATGATTGCGACGACCGCGCGGCCGTTCTCCACGTCGAGATCGATATCACCGTCGTAGTCGATGATGTCGAGCAACCGCTCCAGGTAGTCGGCGGCGATATCTCCCTCGCGCACCAGCAGGTCGTTGTCGACGGCGGTCTCAGCCGGTGCCGTTTCTGGCGAGACGTCGAGGTCGTTCACAAAG
>JBPYES010000076.1:0-7265 GCA_051984825.1 Jatrophihabitantaceae bacterium | reverse complement strand
GTGTTCTGGTCGACCGTCGTCGTGAAGGTCTGGTCACCCGATGCGGACAAGGTCAGGCTCCCCAGCGACACCGAGTAGCTCGTGAAGCTGAACGAGCCGAAGCTGAGCACCGTCTTGTTGTAGGCCGGCATGCCCGTCACGTCGATCGCCGGCACGACCTTCTTCGTCGCGGCAACGACCTCCTCGGGGGTACCGCCGGGCTCGATGAGGTCGTTACCGGAGTACATGGTGTCGACCGCACCGTGCTCGCCGCCCCAGTCGGTCATGACCAGGCCCTTGAAGCCCCACTCGCCACGCAGCACGTCGGTCAGCAGGTCGTAATTCTTGCTGGACCAGGTGCCGTTGATCTGGTTGTACGAGCTCATGATCGCCATGGGTTGCGCCGACTCGACGGCGTACTGGAAGGCCTTGAGCTCGACCTCGCGCAGTGCCCGTTCGCTGACGACAGCATTGTCGGCGTTGCGGTTTGCCTCCTGGCTGTTCTCGGCGAAGTGCTTGAGGGTGACCCCGACGCCGGGGTTGCTCTGGACACCCGCCGTGGTCGCCGCCGCGGTCAGGCCTGCGATCAGTGGGTCCTCCGAGTAGTACTCGAAGTTGCGGCCGTTGAGCGGGTCGCGGTGGATGTTCATGCCGGGAGCGAGCCAGAGCGTGGCGCCGTACTCGCGCATCTCCTTGCCGATGGCGACGCCGACCTGCTGAACCAGGTCCCGGTTCCACGTCTGCGCGAGCATTGTGCCGACCGGCCAGGCGGTCGCCCACTGGTACGTCGGCGGGTTGGTCGGGATCTGCTGGGTGATGCGCAGTCCGGCTGGCCCGTCGGACAGGGTCATGCCGGGGATGCCGAGGCTCTCGTACTTCGCGGTGGTGTAGCCCGCCGCACCGACCGCTGACGGTGTCGATGCAAGGGCGTCCGCCGCGGGTGAGAAGCCCAGGCCCTCGACGATGTTCGCCAGCTGGGTCACGCTCAGGCCTGCGACGAACTGCTTCAGCGAGACCTTGCCCTTCGCGACGTCGTACAGCGTCGCGCCCTGCGCCGGCGTGACCGACTGGACCGTCTCACCGGCCTTGGGTGCGTATGGCGCGCCGGTGCCCTCCCAGTTGGACTGTGCGGGGTTGACGTAGGCCGTCGTAGACGAGATCGGGCTGCCGTCTATTGCGTAGTACGGCGAGGTGGACGGGACGGAAACATTCTGCTCGTACCGCGACCGGTCGTCTTTCGTCCGGAAGTCACCGGCGTCGAGCTGCTGCCGCGGCGCGGTCGCGAGTTCCTGCTGCTCACCCGGGTAGCTGTAGAAGTTCGCCGGGTTGCTGTGCAGGTCGTTGGTCGAGGTGGCGTCCAGCTCGTGGTTGACGATCTCGGTCACGACGCTGCGCTTGAGGTCCAATCGCGCGGCGACATGGGTGTTGCGTGAGGTGTCGCCGACCCGAACGGCGTACTCGCCGGCGTCCAGCACGTAGGCCGCCTTCGCCGTATCGAACGACGACATCTGCGTGGTGTCGTACCCGATGGTCAACGTCTGCGACTGACCGGGTGCCAGCTCGTCGGTCTTGCCGTAGGCCGCCAGCTCTTGGTACGGCTTGTCGACGCCGGTCTGCGGAGCCGAGAAGTAGACCTGGACGACGTCCTTGCCGTTTTGCTGGCCGGTGTTGGTCACCTTCGCGCGCACGGAGACGGTCCTCGCGTCGGCTCGGACACCCTGCACGTTGATCTTGAAGTTCGTGTACGAGAGCCCGTAGCCGAACGGGTAGTCGACCACGCTCGCAGGATCCGCCGGGTTGATCGTCTTGTAGAAGGAATCGAAATAGCGGTAACCGACGTAGATGCCCTCGTTGTAGGGCTCAGTCGTCGTGTTGCCGTCGTTGGCGCCGAACGTCGCTGAGGCCGGGTAGTAGGAGTATTTCGAGGCCCAGGTGTCGGTCAGGTGTCCGGACGGGTCGACCGTGCCGTTGAGCACCTCGACGAGCGCATTGCCTGCCTCCTCGCCGGGCTGGCTCATCAGGAGCAGCGAGTCGATGGCGGTGCCGCCCGCTGGGTCCTTTTCGCCGGCGTTGATGCTCTTGTAGAACGACGTGTCCATGACGCCGCCCACGTTCAGGACGACGACGACGTGCTTGTAGGTCTGACCGATAAGCGCGATGTCGCTCTTCTCGGTGTCGGTCAGCAGGTAGTCACCGGGGCCGGCGTTGCGGTCGGCGCCCTCGCCGGCGTTGCGCGCCACGACGAAGATCGCGGTGTCCGTCGGAGCCGTCGGCTTGACGGTGTCGGTGGTCAGCTGTTGCTCGACGGACGAGTAGTCGATCGGCGGCCCGAGCAGCGAGGCAGGCCCGTTGCCGTACTTGGTGTCGTACGCGCTCGTCATCGCCGACCAGTAGCCCGCACTCGTCGTCACGGTGTAGCCGGCGTTCTCCAGGCCCTGGCGAACGGTCACGGTGTACCGGTTGTTCACGTCGCCCGAGCCGGTACCGCCCTTGACGGTCTTGTAGGCACCGACGCCGAACACCGCGACGTTGCCCGACTTCGCCATCGGCAGGGCGGCGTCGTGGTTCTCGAGCAGCACCATGCCTTCAGTGGCCGCCTGCCGGGACAGCGCCGCGTTGGCCAGTTCGAGCGGTCCCGCGTTGGGGTCCGTTGTCGCGGCCTCGACAGCCACCGCGGCAGAGAGCACAAGCGCGCTGCTGACGGCGACTGTCAGCGCCGCGCGCGCGGGTGCCCGTCCCCTGCGAGTTCCGTAGCTGAAACCCATCTGTTTCCTCTCCGCGGCTCTGCGACGTATCGCGCGAGTCCGTGAACGTGGCGGGCGGCTGTGGCAGCCGGCCCGCCGGACAAGTCAGTTGACGGGCTCACGCTAAGGAAATGCTTAGGAACTGTCAACGGTCAAATGAGGTGTCTTATGTCGCATATTTAAGTCGGTTACGGTTCTAAATAGTGGGTGGCTGAGGTTGTCACTCTCACTGGCAGGTGCCTTACAGTCGTTGGGTGACCAAACCTCGGGATCGATCGCTGCGCCAGCGGACCCGCGAGGAACTGTTCGAGCTCATCCGAGCCCGTGGTGAAGTGACACGCGCCGAGCTCGCCTCGGAGACCGGATTTTCGCGCTCAACGATCAATCAATCGATCGGCCGTCTGTTCGCCGACGGCCGGATCACCGAGGTGGACAGCACGGGCACCGGACCCGGGTCGGGGCGCGGCCGGCCCGCGACCCGGCTGCGTGCGGTGGCGTCCGGGGCAGGGGTCGCCGGCATCGACTTCGGCCATAGCCACGTGCACGTGGCTGTCGCCGACGCACTTGGCAGCACCATCGGGTCGGAGGCCGTGAGCCTCGACGTCGATATGCATGCCACCGACGCAATCGACATCGCGGCGACATTGCTTGCCGAACTGTGCGCGGCCCATTCGATCGGCGAGCTCTCCCGGGTCGTCGCCGGAATACCGGGGCCACTGGACCAGGCGACCGGTCTCGTGCGATCGCCAACCATCCTGTCCGGCTGGGTCGGACTAGCGCCCGCCACGGAGCTTCAGGAGCGGATCGGCATCCCCGTGCACGTCGAGAACGACGCGCTCCTCGGCGCATACGGCGAACTGCATCGAGGCGCTGGCCGCGGCTACGACAACTTCCTGTACGTCAAGGTCTCCCACGGCCTCGGCGCCGGTGTCGTGATCGGCGGTCAGCTCTACCGAGGCGGCACCGGTCTGGCCGGCGAGATCGGGCACACCATGCTGCCCGGCCACAGCGAATTGTGCCGCTGCGGCAACCAAGGCTGCCTGGAAACCGTGGTCTCGGTACAGACCGTCCGCGAGCAGATCGCGCACACCCGACCCGGGACCGATCCCCGCTCGATCGACCTCACGCGCGTCGACGACGCCAGCGGCGCACGCATCCTCGACACGGCCGGCCGCACACTCGGCCGCGTCCTCGCAGATCTGTCCAACCTCCTCAACCCGCAGGCGCTGATCATCGGCGGCGAGCTCGGCAGCGCGGACGGCCCGCTCATCGACGGCGTCCGGGCATCGATCAATCTGCACGCACAGCCCGCCACTGCCGACGCGATGGACATCCTCCCTGCCGCGCTGGGCACTGGCGCCGAGCTGACCGGCGCCCTGCAGCTGGCCGCGCTCTCGGCCGCGCGCTGAACGGGACGCAGGGGGCGTCGCTGGAGGCGGCGCACGGATACCTTCCAGATAACGTTCTGATGCCGACCTATCGGCCGCAATGGCGGTGGCTCACGTTGACGGCTTCGATGACGCCATCTAGAAATGACGAGGCCCACGCGTCGCCAGGGTCGGAGAAGCACCCCGGAAGCTGGGCGTCGATGGACATCGATGGCGATCCCAGCCCAGCAGAAAGGCAGCCGTACATGGTCTTAAGCACAAGCGGCAGCGCTCCCGAGAGCGCGAGTGGTTCATCTTCGCGGCGCGTGGCCCGTCGCGGCAGCATTCTCGGCATATCCCTGTTGGCCCTCGCCGCCGGTGCGGTGGTGGCTGGCGCGCCCGCCTTCGCGTCGGCCGATCCGCACACCGGCGCCAGTGCCAGCAGCCCCGACTTCGGGCCGAATGTCGTGATCTTCAGTCCAACGATGTCGCAGGCCGACATCCAGGCCAAGGTCAACGCGATCTACGCGCAGCAGGCCACCAACGAGATGGGCACCGCGCGTTATGCCCTGCTCTTCGAGCCGGGTACCTACGGTTCCCAGGGCAACCCGCTGGACATCCCGGTCGGCTATTACACCGAGGTCGACGGCCTCGGCCAGGACCCGACCGACGTGAGGATCAACGGTGGCGTGACGGCCATCGGCCGCAACGGCAGCGGGGCGTTGGACACCTTCTGGCGTTCCGTGTCGAACCTGACCATCCATGTCGTCCCGACCGCCGACGGCTGCCACACCGGCAACGAGATGTGGGCGGTTTCGCAGGCGGCCCCGATGCGCCGGGTCGACGTCAAGGACTTCACCACGTTCATGCCGTACTGCGAGAACCCGAACTTCGCGAGCGGCGGCTTCGTGGCCGATTCGCGACTGGAGGGCGGCGCCCTCAACGGGTCGCAGCAGCAGTTCTACGTCCGCAACAGTGACTTGGGCAGCGGCTGGTCCAACTACGTGTGGAACCAGGTCTTCTCCGGCGACATCAACGCGCCCGCGCAAGACTTCGGCCGCGTTGCTTCGGACGGGACGCTTACCGCCTACACGACGCTCGCGCAGACCCCGGTCAGCAAGGAGAAGCCCTACCTCTACATCGACGGCTCCGGCACTTGGAATGTCTTTGTGCCGTCGCCGCAAACGAACTCAGTGGGTACCACGTGGGCGAACGGGCACACCCCCGGCACCTCGATCCCGCTGTCGCAGTTCTTCGTCGCCACGCCGTCCGACTCGGTCAGCACAATCAACGCGGCACTGGCCCGCGGCCTCAACCTGCTCCTCACGCCGGGCGTCTACGACGTTGGCTCGCCGATCAACGTGAAGCGGGCCGACACCGTGGTGTTGGGGCTGGGCATGGCCACTTTGACAGCGACCAGCGGCAATTCGGTCCTTACCACCGGTGACGTAACCGGAATCGACGTCGCCGGCATCACGGTCGACGCCGGGCCGGTCAACTCACCGGTGCTCGTGCAGATCGGCTCGAAGAACGGCAACAACGGCGTCCCGCACAATGACGCATCGGACCCGACCGCCCTGCAGGACGTGTTCTTCCGGGTCGGCGGACCGCACGTCGGCAAGGCCACGGTTGCCCTCGAGGTCAACAGCGACAACACCATCCTCGACGACCTGTGGATCTGGCGGGCCGACCACGGCGTGCCGGGCTCGGTCGGCTGGACCGTCAACACCGCCGACACCGGCCTCGTGGTCAACGGCGACCATGTCACCGCGACCGGCCTGTTCGTCGAGCACTTCCAGAAGTACAACGTGATCTGGAACGGCAACAACGGCGAGGACATCTTCTTCCAGAACGAACTGCCCTACGATCCGCCGACCCAGGACGCGTACCAGCACGACGGTGTCCTCGGCTTCGCGGCTTTCAAGGTGGCCGACAACGTGCAGACGTTCCAGGGCTATGGCATGGGCAGTTACATCTTCACCAACGTCAACCCGAGCATCCACGTGTCGCATGCCTTCGAGGTTCCGGTGACGCCGGGAGTGCACATGCATGACCTGCTCACGATCAACCTCAGCGGTCCGGGCACCATCGACCACGTCATCAACGACACCGGTGGTCCGGTGAGCGACGCCAATAAGGACGTGGCCAGCCAGGTCGTCAGCTTCCCGTAGGCCGGGCGACGACAGCCTCGCGAGATTGCACAGCGCGGCCCCGGTGCCCAAGCGCCGGGGCCGCTCTGCCCGCTACTGGGCCGTCGGAGTGCTAGCCAATTCGGCTGCCTGCTCCTCACGCGCTATGCGGGCGAGGTGCTCGCTTCCTTCGATGTCCAGGTTGGGGGTGATGCGGTCGAGCCACTTGGGTATCCACCAGGCGTGCTTGTCCAATAGCGACATCACCGCCGGCACAAGGATCATCCGGATCACGCTCGCATCGATGAGAACTGCCGCGGCCATGCCGACGGCGAGCATCTTCACAGTCGGATCGGGATCGAGCACGAAGCTCGTGAAGACGACGATCATGATCGCGGCTGCGGTGGTGATGACGCGCGCGGTGCCGCCGATGCCGATGGCGACGCTGCGATGGGCATCAGCGGTCTTCATCCAGGTTTCGTGAACCCGGGAAATGAGGAAGACCTCGTAGTCCATAGATAGACCGAACACGATCGCAAACATCAACATCGGCACGAATGCAGGAATCGGCAGCTTTTCATGTATGCCGACCAGCGAGGAGCCCCAGCCCCATTGGAAGATGGCGACGACGACTCCGTAAGCCGCACCGACTGACAGCAGGTTCAGCACGGCCGCCTTTGTGGCGATGACGATAGATCGAAACGCGACGGTGAGCAGGATGAAGGCCAGCAGCACCACGGTGAGGATCAGCCAGGCCATACGTTGGGAAACCTTCGCGGTGAAGTCGATGTATGCCGCGGTCGTGCCGACAAGATAGGTCTTCGCCGGCACGGTTGGCAACACCGAGTCCCGCAGGTGGTTCGCGAGCTCCGTCGTCGCCGCGTCCTGCGGTGCCGTTTTCGGGATGACGTTCATCACCGCCGTGGTGTCGGTGCTGTTCACCGACGGCGTCCCGACGCCTGCTACTCCAGGAGTGTTGCTAAGGGTGCTTTGGGTATTGGCGAGAAGTGTTTGATTTGCCTGCGCGCTATTGGCTTTCGGCAGCG